>DMUD01000189.1:6888-11585 GCA_003476475.1 Cytophagales bacterium
GTACAATATGTCGGGAAATGTAAGCGAATGGGTATATGATGTATATCGTCCTCTATCCTATGAAATTATCGATGATTTAAATCCTCTTCGTAGAGATGGTTATTTAGACGTAAAAGAAGGTTATGACAAGAAAAACTACCAGTCACTTATAGATGACCATGTGCGTGTGTACAAAGGTGGCTCATGGAAGGATTTGGCCTATTGGATGTCGCCAGGAACACGCAGATATTTAGATGAAGATTCTTCAACTGCCACTATTGGTTTCCGCTGTTCGATGATTAAGGCAGGTACTAACTATTAAAAAATCGCATCATTCTTAAAAAAGAAGGCTTCCCTGAAAGGAAGCCTTCTTTTTTGTTCTATGCAAAATTTAATAATCATTTAAACTATATCAGTCTTATGATGTTTTAATTAGAACAACACAGAATGTATTATGAAACTAGAGGACGAACTACAAACAAACAAATTCGCAAACGAGGGTCAAAAAGCAATAATTAACATTTTATTCACTTCACATTGGCTTCGTACACGTATAAATGGCTACCTAAAGCCATTTGACCTTACTCACGAACAATACAATGTAATGCGTATTTTAAAGGGAAAACACCCCGAAAACATGTGTGTAAAAGATATAGGAGCTAGACTAATTGAAAAAAATTCAAATGTACCTCGTATTTTAGATAGACTGGAAAGAAAAAGACTTATCAAAAGACAACAATCGAAAGAAGATAGAAGAGAAACTATTACAGGTCTTACCGAAAATGGGCTAAAATTGCTTGAGGAAACTAACAAGAGTATAAATGAAAACATGAATGCAATGTTGAAAATTGATTCAAAAACTGCTGTTAATCTTAATGCTATTTTGGAAACAATTCGAAAGGAATAAAAAGACATTTTTGTAATTGAATAAAAGCACTAAAAATGAAAAAGATTTTACACACAGCCAATACAAGAGGACATGCAAATCATGGTTGGCTTGAAGCGCGTCATAGTTTTAGTTTTGCCCAATACTACAACCCTAGCAGGATGAATTTTGGTGTTTTACGGGTATTGAACGACGATTGGATAGATGGCGGAAAAGGTTTTGGGCGCCACCCTCACGACAATATGGAAATAATCACCATACCGCTTTATGGTGATTTGGAACATAAAGACAGCATGGGAAATTCTGGGGTAATAAAGCAAAATGATGTGCAACTGATGAGTGCCGGCACAGGGGTATTTCATTCAGAATTCAACCCAAACCCCGACAAAAAAGTAAATCTTTTCCAGATATGGGTTATCCCAAAAAAAATGAATGTTACTCCACGTTACGAACAAAAAACATTTCTTCCTTCGGAAAGACAAAACAAATGGCAGCTTTTGGTGGCTCCGGAAAGCGATACTGCACTGACAATCAACCAAGATGCATGGTTTTCAATGGGAAAATTTGACAGCGGAACTGAATCCTTGTACGAGATTAAAAAAAAGGGAAATGGTGTATATATAATGGTGGTAGAAGGCAATGTGCGAATAGATGGCGATTTGCTTCAAAAAAGAGATGCGATGGGAATTTGGGATACCGATAAAATAAACATAGAAGTAAATTCCGATTGTGAATTGTTGGTTTTGGACGTGCCCATGCAGGCAAATTATTTTTAAAAATGTTGGCATTTTGAAATACTAAACCATGCACCCTACCCTTGTTATTGCACAAAGAGAATTCTTACAACGCGTACAACAAAAGTCTTTTTGGATTATGCTTTTTTTGGGGCCTTTCCTTCTTCTTTTGGCTTTGGTAGTACCCATTGGTATGGCAATGGAAAATGAGTCCACAGCACAAGTATTGTATATAGACCAAACAGGTTTGCTAGACAACTACCTCTATTCCACCGAAAATGTACAATTTGTAAAAACCACTGGTAGCATAGGGGAAGCCCGACTTAAATCGGAAGAATACGACGGCCTTTTGTATATCGACAAAAATGCTTCGGGTTGGGAAACCAAATTTTACAAAACAGAAAATGCGAACTTGAAAAAGACTAGTATTTTAGAAACTATAGTTAAGCAAAGAATTGACGAATATGAACTTCTGTTTAGAGCAGATACTGAACTGCCGAAAGTAAGCTTTCAAAGCTCCTCATTTGACGTTGAGGAATTTGACAAACAAGACCTCAATATGGTTGCATTTGTGGTTGGGCTATTTGCAGCCATTCTTATGGTCATTTTTATAAATCAATATGCCAATATGGTGATGAGAGGTGTGGTAGAAGAAAAGCAAAACCGCATTTCGGAGATTATACTTACTTCTATAAAACCTTTTCATTTTATGATGGGGAAAATAGTTGGCATTGCCTCCGTTGCATTCTTACAAATAGGGGTATGGTTTTCCTTTTCGGGAATTCTTTCTTTGACAGTATATAAATGGTTTCGATTGGAACGGTTCAACAACAAGCACATTTTCGAAACGATTCAACAAATGCCCGATAGTTCGCAAAGTTTTGAGATAAACACCATGCTGAATGATTTTTCGCAAATGAATGGTCTTCTGATTATTGCTTGCTTTTTGTTTTATTTCCTAGTAGGATACTTACTATATAGTGCCATTTTTGCCACACTGGGAGTTGCTATTGGCAATGATACCGACGCTCAAAACTTTACCATTTCCATTACTTTACCTTTGTCGCTTCCTGTGTTACTCTTGTCATATATCAACGACCACCACGATTCAGCATTTGTGACATTTCTTTCAATTTTTCCTTTCACATCGCCTACGACCATGCTTTTGAGGCTTCCATTTGGGGTGCCTTGGTTTGAATTGGCAATGTCTATGGTAGTACTTTTCGCTTCATTTGTAATGGCGGCCTATGCAGGCACCAAAGTTTACCGAACTGCCATTCTTATGTATGGAAAAAAGCCCGACTTCAAAGAAATTATGAGGTGGTGCTTCAAATAAGGCTACAGCAAACCTTGTATAATGATATCTTCCGAAATACCATCTGCTTCGGCACGGAAATTACGAACGATGCGATGTCGCAATATGGGTTTTGCAATGGCTTGCACGTCTTCTATATCGGGTGAATATTTGTGATGAAGTAATGCATGGCATTTGGCTCCTAAAATCAAATATTGGGCGGCTCTAGGTCCCGCTCCCCATTCCAAAAAATCTTTTGACTGCTGTGGAGCTAATCCTGAATTGGGCCTAGTTTTATGAACTAGTTTTACTGCATATTCCACCACATTATCGGCCACTGGCACCCTGCGCACTATATCTTGAAATTGCTTTATTTGACCCGCATTCAAAATGTGCTCTATATCCACTTTTATTCCTGCGGTCGTATTTTTTACAATATCCACTTCTTCCGAAAAACTAGGATAATCAAGTTTTATATTAAACATAAAACGATCGAGCTGTGCCTCTGGCAAAGGATATGTTCCTTCTTGCTCAATAGGATTTTGGGTGGCCAACACAAAAAAAGGCTGGGGCAAGGCGTATAATTGCCCGCCCACCGTTACTGCGTATTCTTGCATAGCTTCCAGCAAAGCAGACTGTGTTTTGGGCGGTGTACGGTTTATCTCGTCAGCCAATACAATATTGGCAAAAACGGGGCCATGTATAAATTTAAATTCACGGTTTGCATTTAAAGTTTCAGAACCTGTGATATCAGATGGCATTAAGTCGGGGGTGAATTGTATGCGTTTGAAATCTAGATGCAATGCCTGCGAAATAGTATTAATTAATAGTGTTTTGGCAAGCCCCGGCACACCCACCAAAAGAGAGTGTCCTTTGCAGAAAATAGACATCAAGACAAGATTTACCACTTCATCTTGACCTATAATTACTTTATGTACCTCCTTTTTTAAACGATGAAAAGATTCGTACAGTGCGTCGGCAATTTCAATTTCGTTATTCATTCCTATTTAATCTTATTCCAAAACTTTACATGAAGCATATTCAGGCTTTATTTCTATGTACACCTCATTTCGAGCTTGTGCAAACCAATCGTTGATGGCTTTCGTTTTTTTCTCTTCTTGAGTGGCAGAAAATATCTTTTGATAATCTTGCCCCAAATTGGCTTTGTGTGCATCCATTTTGGATTTGTACCAAATGATACGAGCGGCATCTTTTCCTTCTTGTGTTCGGAAAGACATTGGGGAAGAAATTTGATTTACCTCCATCGTATCTATCACAAAGAAAACACTGGGATCTAGATTTTCGACCAAAATGCGACTACTATTGCTCTCTTGGTCGGTAAACATTCCCCCCGAAGCTGAGGTGAATTTGTCGTCCGAAACTTTCTTGGCAGCCATCTCAAATGTAACACTGTCCATGGAGATGCGAGTACGAATGCTATCCAAAAACAGCATAGCATCGCGCAAATCGCCCTTTGTAGAGGCGGGTCTCACCAATATGTGCCTCGCATTGAATTCACTTCCCCTTCGTTCAATCATTTGAATAATGTGCATGCCAAATTGTGTTTCGACCACGCCCGAAATTTCGCCCGGTTTCAACTTCAAAGCAGCACCCACAAAAGTCTGATCCAAATCCTCACTCTTTTGAAAACCCAAATTACCACCTGTTGTTTTGGCGGCGGGTTCTTCTGAATATTCTTTTGCCAAATCTTCAAAATTTTCGCCCTTTATTATTCTATCGCGAATGCCAAGAAATTTGGATTTGGCCTCCAAAGATTGTTTGTGCGAAACAGTCGGAATTCTTA
>DMUD01000018.1 GCA_003476475.1 Cytophagales bacterium
CAACCTTGTAATAAAACAATGGCAATCGCCCCAACTGGTAATTTCTTATCAAAGGGTCGGCGGTTGGTCTTCTTGGGTCGGGTGCAAAGCTGAGAGCCAACACGTTGCGGGTATCTAACACGTTCACCAAGTCGAGTGCAATCTCGTGTGTCGTTTTTTTGTTATTTACCTTGTAGGCTACGCGCAAGTCGAATCGGAAATAATTGGGGAATTGAAGCGAATTTATCTTGTCTTCCTGAGGCACTATGTCGTAAATGCGATTACTGGCCGCGATATCGGCAGGCGAATAGCGTCTTCCCCCTGCATAGGTAAGTTTGGTGCCAAAACTCAGCGTGTTTTTCTTGGTTTTGCCCAAACCATATTCCAAACCAGCCAAAAGATTTGTCACATAGTTTCCATTAAAGTCGGTGTTGTAGGTTTTGCCGTTACTGCCCGTGTATTTGGAGTCAAACAGGGATGTTGACCACAAAAAGAAGTAGTGTTTGCTGAAGAATTTTTCAAGCGTAAGCTCTATGCCATAGTTTTGTCCTGTACCGCTATTTTCAAAGTTATAAAGTGGGAAGAATCGCGTAAAAGAAGCTCCTTGATTCACCAAAGAAATGCCGGAAGGGATTTTATATACGGGAATATTCCACAAATATTGGTAGTAGGTTTCTACTTTTAGCCTAAACTCCTTGCTCACGTTGAAATCATAGCCCATTACAAAATGTTGGCTACGCGTGAAGCCCATTTCTTTATTCGCTTCTTTGCGTTCAGCATTCCATATTTTCACGCCGTTAGAAACAAGCGTGTCGGGGCGGGCAAAATACAAGTAGGTCGTTTGCATTTGGCTGTGCAACCCATAGGCAAAACTGATGCTGTGCTTTGGACGAAAATCCCAACGAACACCTGCCCTCGGTTCCAGCGCAAAAGAATTATTTAGTGTTAACCATTGGCTGTAAAGTCCTATACTCCAAGTTAGGTTTTCACGCATTTTATATCGCCAATGAAAATAAGGCTGTACCAGTTGATAGCTTACTTGAGAGTTCATGCGTTCTTTGTAAGGCACTGCTTCTATAGCATTGGGTGTGCTATCTTGCACCCCAATAATTTTCACTCGATCATAAAAACTGTTGCGATAGTTTGAAACAAAGAAACCTGCTTTGTAAGTGTGCTGTGCATTCAGTTTGGTATTGGCATAAAAGGCAAGTGTGGTTTTACCTTCCAATTGGTCGTAAGAAAGGATAGGAGAATATGGTTCCATAGGCCTACCATCAGTACCGCGCACAATAAAGTTGTGATTGGACGATATGCTGGAACCACTTTGTGCCAATATGGTTTTCAAATACGTTTTGGAATTGAGTTGGTACACATGCGAAAGGCCTGCTACTCCCATTTTGGTTCGGAAATATTGGTCACGGTTTTTGTCGCCATACGATTCGTTTATTTCAGACAGGTCTTTGAATTTGCTCGTGACAATATCGATGGCACTCGTTCCTCCAATGCCCCAAATACTGAAAGTCCCTGCTTTTTGGGTAGGCAAATTGATTTTGAAGCCAGCGTCTTGGTATTTTGGAATGGCATTGGTTCCAATGTTGATGTTCAAGCCTTGCAGCATGTCAAAAGTAGAATACCGATAAGTGGCCAAATAGCTTGCACGCGAAGAACGTTTGATAGGGCCTTCGGACGAAACTTCCGTCCCCAATATGCCAAATTGGAAAGTATTTTCATATTTTTCAGTGTTTCCATTGCGCATCCTCACATCAAACACGCCGCCCACAGCATTGCCATACATGGCAGGAAACGCGCCCGTCATAAAATCGGAAGTACCCAAATATTTATTGTTTATGATGGAAATGGGGCCACCCATGCTGCCCGCAATGCTAAAGTGATTTGGGTTGGGAATGTCCACTTCTTCTAATCGCCAAAGCAAGGAAGAGGGGGAATTGCCGCGCACTACTATGTCGTTTCGGGTATCATTATTTCCCTGCACACCGGCAAAATTGGAAGCCATACGGGCAGGGTCTTGGCGCGAACCTGGGTAGCGTTCGGTTTCTTCTACCCTAAACATGCGCGCACTTACCGAACTCATTTCGTTCATACTGCCCGCCTTGTCGGTAACAGTCACCACCACTTCTTTGGTTTCGGTAATCGCTTCTTCTAGTTCTATGTTCAGCACCACTTCTTTGGCCGAACTTACCATCACATCGGGAATGGTCATGGTTTTGTATCCGATATAGGAAACAGCAAAAACGCGACGACCAATGGGCACATTTTCCAGTTTGAAGTAGCCTTCCTCGTCGGTCTGGGTACCAATTTTGAAGCTACTGTCGGCCACCAAACGCACCACAGCTCCTGGCAGTGACACATGCGATTCTTTGTCGGTCACTCTTCCTTTTACAGTTTGTACTATGCCCTGGGAAAAAAGAACATAGGGCAAGGAGAGGAAAATGAGACTCAAAAAACGACTTCTCATATTTATAGAAGGCTGTTTTTATTGGGCTATACCCAACTCTTTTTCGTGATGTTTTCTAAGTTTTTTAGCCAATTCGGCTATTTCATTGGCCATGTATTCGTCGCCGGTAGCGCCTCGCAAGGTTTCTCCCATTCCTACCAAGGTTTCTATCGAAAACTTTTTCATTTCGTCCACTTCCATTTCTTTGGTCCACAAGTCTAGTTTGAGGGTGTTTTTGGAAGCATGGTCCCAAATGGAGACTGCTATGCCTTTTGTTTCGTACACTTTCTCTTCTGGGTTATTGTCGGTGGCCAACCAATGTATCTTGTCGGGAATATTTTGGTCGTCTAATTCGATGCTGAAATGAAGCTCGCTGCGTTTCATGAAATGGATTATAGCTAATGGGACCACAAAACTACATGAAATACACTACAAATGCGTAACTTGATTTGACGCTGTACCACAAACATGCAAGGCATACCATTACCGATTAAATCAACACTTGAAGAAAAATTGTCGTTTCAAATACACGATTTCGAGTTTTTGAGCGGTGGTTGCATAAGTCCGGCAGGTTGTGTGCACACCAATCATGGCCGTTTTTTTATTAAATGGAACAAAGCCAGCGCCCACCCACACATGTTTTCGCGCGAAGCCGATGGTTTGAAATTGATTGCTGAAACGAAAACGGTAAATGTGCCCGAAGTGATTTTAGAAGGAAATGCCGGAAACCTCTCGTTTTT
>DMUD01000094.1:0-4209 GCA_003476475.1 Cytophagales bacterium
GAGCTTTCAAGTAATTTGTTAAAACAAGCAATCCAATTAATTTTGCTGCCCTAAATTGTACTTTTAAAGATGAAAATTTGGAAATTCGGAGGAACCTCGGTTGGTGCTCCTGAAAGAATGCATGCCATAGCCAAGCTTATTAGCGATGGCGAAAAGAAAATAGTGGTCTTGTCGGCCGTGTCGGGTACAACCAATGCTCTAGTCGAGATTTCGAATCTGTGTTTAAACCAAGATTTTGACGCAGCCAAAAATAAAACAAAGGAATTGTACGACAAGTATGTACCTTTTGTAGCCCACTTGTATGCCACTGAAAAAGGCAAGCAGCAAGGCACTTCCATTATCGACGAACATTTTGAGACTATCAAATCGCAAATAAAGCCAGGGTTTACCGCAGTAGAGGAAAAACTATTTTTGGCACAAGGCGAATTGATTTCTACTAATCTTTTCACCGCCTATTTGCAGGAATCGGGAAGCAAAGCCGCTTTACTTCCGGCGTTGGAGTTTATGAAAATTGATGCCGACAATGAGCCGGTTTTATCGTTTACAGAAGAAAATTTGCCGCGTTTCTTGCATCAACACCCCGATGTCGAGCTGTTCATTACCCAAGGATACATTTGCCGCAATGCCAAAGGCGAGGTAGATAACTTGCAAAGGGGCGGTAGCGATTACACCGCTACACTTGTTGGGGCTGCCATTTATTCCGAAGAAGTCCAAATTTGGACCGACATAGACGGCATGCACAACAACGACCCACGCGTGGTAAAGCGAACCTATCCCATTGCCGAAATGTCGTTTGATGAGGCAGCCGAATTGGCCTACTTCGGGGCAAAGATTTTGCACCCAACCTGTATTCGTCCTACCCAAGAACGCAACATTCCTGTGCGCTTGCTCAATACCATGGCCCCCAAAGAAAAGGGTACCGTCATCACCGAAAAAGGTTCTGGAAATGCGTTTACCGCCGTGGCCGCCAAAGACGGCATTACTGCCATCAACATCAAATCTACCCGCATGTTGCTGGCCTATGGTTTTTTGAGGAAAGTATTTGAAGTGTTTGAGAAGTTCAAAACACCTGTCGATATGATAACCACTTCGGAAGTGGCTGTGTCACTTACCATAGACAATGCCAAGCATGTAGATGAAATAGTGAAAGAATTGTCCTCTTTTGCCGTGGTAGATGTGGACAGTAACCAAACCATTGTGTGTGTGGTGGGCAATTTTTTGGCGGCCAAGCCAGGTATCGCCTTCAAAGTATTCAACGCTTTGAAACCCATACCCATTCGTATGATATCGTATGGCGGTAGCGAAAACAACATTTCGGTGCTCATAGATTCCCAATACAAGAACGAAGCCTTGAACCTGATAAACGAAGGCGTGTTTTTTGCCGAAATGGCTGAGGCGGTATAGTGCCAATAGAAGAGTAGGTAACAAAAAAGCCCTGTGAGAGCAGGGCTTTTTTATTTTGAAATTCCGGAAGTTAGGAATGTGTTAGGAGATGATATCCGACACGTCAAAAAAAGTCGGAATGAACTTCACACAAATAGTCATGAAAACCCCAACCAATGTCACTAATGTCGCTTACAACTTTACCTGCACTAACCGCTAAATCCCCCGACGGAATTTACCACACTTCAACAAAAATTAACAATAAAACGGATATTAATAAATTTGAGTGGCGGTATTAAGAACGGGGAAGATTGAAAATAATTTATAAAAAATATATACTAACGCGTTGTGCGATTAAAAGAGGAGAGCGTATTTAAGTTTTCCGATTGGTTTGTTGTTTGTAATGTTGAGGAATTGTAGCACCGTCACTGAAGCTATTTTGGCTATAATCCTTGTGGATAGCCCCGCGACCGACTTTGCATAGTTGCGTTTGAGCATGAACTGGTCGCACAGCTGGGAGAAGAGTGTCTCTATCCTTTTCCTGGAGCGCCTGAGCAGTGGCGGGAACTGTTTTTGCTCCAGTTGGTTGTTCCTCGAGGGGGTCGCCAACTTGATGTTGCAAGTGGCGAACAGGTCTAACTGGTGTTCCCTCGACAGGTACCCCTTGTCCCCTATGAGCGTGCAATTACCTAACCCTGAGTTTTTTATGTCTTTAAGGTAATGGATATCGTGCACGGATGCCTTGCTCAGGTCCATGCTGTGGAAGACGCCTTGGGCAGAAGTGACCATGTGCAGCTTGTAGCCGTAGAACCAGTTCTTCTGTACGGCGGAATACCCTTTGTCGGGGGCCGTCTCGAAGTGCTCCCTACATATCTTGGACCGTTTTTCCCTAGCCAGTTGGGCAACGGGGACAGGGATCGAATCGACGATGAAGAGCTCCTCGTGCTCGTTCATCCTGCCCGAAAGATTGTGTGCCAACTGGGAGATATAGGGAGAGAGCTTTCTCCTCCTGCGGTTGTAGTTGCACCTTTGCGGCAAAGAAGGGAAATCGGACAAATGGTCTGCGTTGAGCTTGCCGAAAAGGTAACTTTCGGAGTCGACCCCGATGGCTTCGGCAGACAAAGACAAGGCAACAATCTCACAATCAGACAATTTTGGCTTCCTTGGGTAAAAGGAAAAGTTGCCATCGGCAGTGGCCACGTTCTTGAAGCTGGATTTGGTGATACTGAGAAACTTGTCGAAATTAGATTTTAGGTTGTGCATAAAAGGAGAAGTTATGTGGTAGTAATTATCCCTTAATATACTGAAATTCAGTATTATGCACAACTTTTTACCCCAATATATTATCCCTAATTCCAATCGCACAACACGTTATCTAATCATTATTTCAGGTCCTTCAAAAGTGAAATTTGCTCTTTTTTTGTATTGTACAGATGTACATGTATATTCACGCCAAATTTTAAATTTAAACAACTTTTATACAGCTTAAAAAATGAATTCAGAAACTTCTAGTACCAAGTGGGGTCAGTTTATTCCGTTGGTAAGTGTATTCTTCTTTTGGGGTTTTGTTGCAGCAAGTAACGATATTTTAATTCCCGTATTCAAAAAAGCCTTTGATTTGACGCAAGGTGAAAGCCAGTTGGTGTCAGTTGCATTTTACGTGGCCTATACTGTAGGCGCCTTGATATATGCGGGTGTTTCAGCATTGATAAAAGTAGATATTACCAATAAAATTGGTTACAAAAACGGTTTGGCATTGGGCTTGGGAATATCGGCAGTGGGAACCCTATTGTTTTATCCTGCTGCCAATAGCGGCTCTTTTGCTCTCATGTTGTCGGGCTTGTTTATAGTTGGACTTGGTTTTTCATTGCAACAAACGGTTGCCAATCCCTTGGCTATTGCCTTGGGTTCAATCGAAACGGGTTCTCAGCGTTTAACTTTGGCAGGGGGTGTTAATAACTTTGGAACCACCATAGGGCCATTGATTGTGAGCTTTGCCATTTTCGGAGCATCTTCAACCGCCGAAACCTCTGCAAGCGTGGAAAGTGTCAAGATTCCATACCTTGTCTTGGGAGCAGCTTTCTTGTTGGTAGCGATTATTTTAAAATTTTCTTCTTTGCCAGACAAACCAGTAGCAGAAGAAACCCATGATGCCAGCGATTTAAACGAAAAAAGTAATGCGCTTCATTACCCTCAATTGGTCATGGGAATGATTGCTATTTTTCTATATGTGGGCGTAGAAGTTTCTACTGCAAGTAATTTACCAGCCTACATGGAAAATGTTTTGGGTTTTAAAACGAATGAAATAGCACCATATGTATCGTTGTATTGGGCTAGTTTGATGATAGGACGCTGGACAGGTGCAGTGGAAGCTTTCAATCCTAGTCAGAGTATTCAGAAAATCATGAAATTCTTGGCACCATACATTGCGTTTGGAGTATTTCTTGCTGTAAATGCGATAGCTAATCACGACCTTACTCCCTTTTACGTATATGCATTCATTATTTTGGTGTTGATAGGGGCCGATATTGCAAGTGGAGGAAATCCTGCAAGAATGCTTTTGATATTCTCGTTGTTAGGAATAGCAGCTTTGTTTTTCGGCATGTTTACTTCTGGAATGATAAGCGTGTATGCGTTTACCAGCGTAGGTTTATTTTGTAGTACCCTTTGGCCTTGTATTTTTACATTGGCTGTAAGCGGTTTGGGTAAAAATACTGCGCAAGGAAGTAACTTCCTCATTATGATGATTATGGGAGGTGGAATTGTAAGCTGGTTGCAAGGAGCCGTGGCCGATGCCACTTCTATTCAAGCGAGTTACATAGTGGA
>DMUD01000094.1:4476-5364 GCA_003476475.1 Cytophagales bacterium
GATGCCACTTCTATTCAATCGAGTTACATAGTGGGTGCCGCTTGTTTTGCATACTTGGCCTTTTATGCTTGGCGAGTAAGCGGTATCTTGAAAAGTCAAGGTATTAATTTCGATAAAAAAATAGCTGGAGGTCATTGATTGCCAGTTTTGTATTTATGATAAAACCCCGTGGTGAAAGTCTCGGGGTTTTTTTATGAGAACGCAACAAACATAAATGTAAGTTTATTTGTTTTGCCAAATTAAAATATTTGGTTTAAATGAAACAAAAGCCCAATGTTTTTAGCATGGCCAAATTGCGCTGTAATTTATTATTGATAGTAAATGAGATACTTATCTTAATCATCTTCAAACTATTGTGCAGGGTTACATTTTTTTTTGAAAACCATCTATCTCGTATGTTTTTTGTACATTAGTTTGTGATAACCTGAGTTCTACTAAAATTATGCGCTCAGAATTCAAAAAGCATTTCAGCTATAATATTGAATTTATGAAGGATAGAGAGCCATCGCGAATAAATACAAAGCAAGTAGATGGAAGGCCTATATGAATAGACTGAAGTCATTTCGATAGAAAATGTCCATTTTTCATAGTTAAATCTGTGTGTTTTCTGTCGTTCTCAGCTCGCAGTTTAATCGAACTCAGGATAATATCTAAATATACAAAGATATGGATTTACTTAAAAAATTCATCCTTATATTTCTTATTTCGTTGATTGTTTTTGATGCATTTGCCCAAAAAGGCAAAGTCTTGCCAACGGATGCCACAGCACAACATTTTGAGTCTGCGCTGCCTACTACCGATGGATTATGTGGAATTGCACTTTTGGAAGCCGTAAAAAGGCCAAAAAAATCTTTTTTACATCAATATTATGGAGTGAATTTAGCCGAT
>DMUD01000045.1 GCA_003476475.1 Cytophagales bacterium
ACGACGCTCTTCCGATCTGAAATAGTAATTTTTGCATTTAATTGTAACTTTATATAATCGAAATAATTAAAAACATGTGTAGAATAGGGCGATGTAAATATGTATTAGTTTTTATTGTTTTAATATATCAAAATAATGCAGTAGCGCAGCGGGTAGCATTGCCCAGCAATGCATACGGAGTTTGGGACCGGGGAGATGGTATTGCTGATTATGCGGATCCTGCATTCGATTATATAATGGGGATTGAAGGTGGAGCTGATTGGGCCAGTATTCAAAGCATTTCGCCAAACGATTTTGACTTTTCAAGTATTCAAAGAACCCTTGATAATGCGCTGAAATATAATAAGTTGGTGAAACTCAGTATCGGAGTAGGACCAGATTCTCCTGAATGGTTATATAAGAACGGGGTGCCTTTGGTAAAAGTAAAAGATAACAAGCCTGGCAAGCATGATAAATTTCCAAATTATCCATTTTATTTAAATGAAAATTATAAGAAATATTATTTTGAATTGATCAAGCAGTTCTCACTTTTTTTACGAAATCAACCGAATGAAAAATTCAAGTGCATAGCCTTTGTACAAGTTAAAACAGGGGCAACTGGTGATGAAGAACCTTTTAAAGGCAAACCAATAGATGAGCAATATTCGATTTCTCAACAAGAATGGTTAGACTTTAGGTTAGAAGCGTTCAATGCATATAAGAGATATTTTAACGATGTTGCCGACCATAAAATAGCCCTTACATTCAACAGAGTGGATCCAGAAAAAAATCCCAAAGAATTCGATTGGATGATGACAAAAATAGATCCAGCCATTGGATTTGGAATAAAAGGCGGTGCATACAATCGCGGACATCATTTATCGGATGAAAAAAGCTACAAAGAAAAATGGTATAAATATCTGGTGAATCCTAAAGGATTAAAACTTTTCTCGGCATCTGAAATGGATCAAAGTTGGCAAAAAGGGTATTTCATCTTAAATCCTGAAATCGGGTTTTATTGGGCTGTCCTTAGTGGATTGAATGTTGGTTTATCAACAACAAATCTTTCTAAAAGTGCAGTAAAATATGCTGTTGAACACGATGAAATTAGACAGATTTATAAAATGTACAATAAATATGCCCAGCAAGTATTCCCACAAACTGCACAGTTTGCTTATTCTGTTTTTCATGAAGGATTGAATGCGGCAAATACCACCAGATTTCCTGAAGCTACTTTCGGTAAGGCAACTGAGAAAAATACTGATCGGTACTCGAAAATTTGTGCAGCGTTTGTATCAAGAGGAGCTAAGATTGATGATATACAATCAGTTGCCTTAGGACAAGTGGCACAACGAGATGTTCAAACAGGGTATAATGACGTGGGATGGGATATTCAAGAAGGTAATTATGAAAGGTTTTTGACGCAAATAAAAGCCGATGAAACCTCTATAGGACTATTCAGGGTTAGGGGTAACATCGATGAAAAGTCATCAAAATATGATCGATTTGCCCGTTCTTTTGAAAATGCTACTGGAAAAAACACGATGTATTTTGGATTCGATGAAGAAATGTTTGTAAATGGGAAACCTAAAAGTTTAAAA
Organism: Cytophagales bacterium; assembly: GCA_003476475.1. GTDB lineage: Bacteria > Bacteroidota > Bacteroidia > Cytophagales > UBA9547 > UBA9547. The sequence continues at coordinate 1,581 of DMUD01000045.1, forward strand.
TTTACCATAACATGGCTTGATAAAAACGCTGGTTCTACTTGGGCTTTAAAGTATAATGATGGCCAAAAGGCAAAAACTGCTGTTGAGGTAAAGGGGATAGGAGATAATACATGGAAATCAGTAACAGTAATTGTAGCAGATATGTCTTTAAAGCATCAAGGTGAATTTCAATCTGATTTTGTTTTGGTAAATACGGATAAAGCAGATGATATTTTTAATGGTATTGAAGTGGAAATTATAAGAAAATAAATACAGTAAAATGAAGCAAATATTCGTTATTCTCGTTTTCAACCTGTTTATAGTAAACGCGAACATTTATGCTCAAAAAGCTGATCGACCTAATATTATATTAATTGCTGTAGATGACTTAAATGATTGGGTGGGTGCCATGGGGGGCAATCCTCAAATGTTAACTCCCAATATGGACAAATTAGCAAAGCAATCTGTTGTGTTCCGGAATACAAGTTGTGCTGGCCCGGTCTGTTGCCCTTCACGCTCGGCCTTGCTTTCAGGGTTTATGCCTTCAAAAACAGGTGCTTATGGGAATGCTAACAATATGCTTAATTCTATACTCGTTCAGGAGAATGCAACGCTGCCCGAGTATTTTTCTAAAAATGGCTATGTAACTATTTCAAAAGGTAAAATATTTCACAAGCATTTAACTGAAAATGGTGTTGACCATGGACAATGGGCATTTGATGAATGGGAATTGGAAAATGGTTCATCTGAAATTATAAAAGAAAAATTATACTCTAGAAATGAAGGTATAATTAACGGCCAAGTTGTTACTGATGCCAAATATAAAGTAGGTGGCGGCACTGAATTCGCCTGGGCACCAACCAAAGCACCCAAAGAAGAAACCAAAGACTACCGAACAGCCACATGGTTTGAAAATAAATTAAAGCAGGACTATGATAAACCATTTTTTATGGCAGTGGGAATATCCAAACCGCATTTGCCTTGGTTTGTGCCACAAGAATACTTTGATAGATACAATATAGATACCATCAAGCTACCGGAGTACAAACTGAATGACTTAGATGATATTTTGTCAAAAAATAATGAAAAATACGCAAGTCCATCTCTGGATTTTCAGTGGGTACAACAAGACCCAGTCCTTTTCAAAAAAGCAATTCAAGCGTATATGGCTTCAGCTTCTTATGCAGATGATTGCGTTGGAGTAGTGTTAGAGGCTTTGAAAAAAAGCAAGTATGCTGAAAATACCATCGTTGTACTATTTGGTGATCATGGCTGGCATCTTGGCGAAAAGCTGCGCTTCCGAAAAGCAGAGTTGTGGAAGGAATCAACACAGACTACTTTTATTGTTCATGTTCCAGGCATGACCAAGCAACAGCTCTGCTTTAGGAATGTAAACCTGATGGATATTTACCCAACACTTATTGATTTATGTAAACTTCCAAAAAAAGATAATATTGATGGCGAAAGCCTCAGCCCATTGCTTGCCAATACTACATTACAGTGGCATCCTACCGTAACTACAGATGGCAAGGGTTCCCATTCCGTAATTTCTGAGGAGTGGCATTATATTTATCGGGGCAAAAAGGAAATAGTTGAAGAATTATATAATATTAAAAATGACCCGATGGAGTGGGATAATTTAGCCAATTCAACAAAAAAAGAGATTTTAAAAGTCAAAGAAGAATTGCATGCGTTGCTTCCTAAAGTAGATGCAGTTCCATTGCCTAGCAATGGAAAGAACAATGCCAATGACAGTGAGGAAGGTGGTAAAGCGGGGAATGTCGATCTTACATTAAAAGCAAAAAGACTTTTACAAAAGCTCCATTAAATGAAAGTTCAAAAATTTGTTGGTTTTATAGCAATAGGATTTCTTTTCTTTTTTGCATTTTCAATTCAGGCACAGACACCATTTCCTGCAAATTGCTGGGGTGTCTACAGCTGGGCTGGATGGAATCCGGAAAAAGTTACAAAACAGAGTCATCCTTTGATAAAGGGAGCTCCATTAATATTAAAATGGTCACAAATAGAACCTGCCTCAGGAAATTTTAAGTTCGAAGAACAAATTGGGCAAAAACTGAAACTACTCAAGGAGAATGATTTCTATACTTTCATCATGATTTGGGTAGCTCCAAACTCTCCCAAATGGTTGTATGAGAATGGGGTGCCAGAACTGGAAATGACAAAAACATTCAATCCATTAGGAGAGCAGCGCAACCAGACATTTCCCTATTATTTAGACGAGGATTATATAAGGTACTATCATCGCATGTTGACAGCATTTGGTCAATATGTAAAACAATTGCCAAAAGAACTGCAGTCACGCATTCTTTATATTCAGTCTGCAGAAGGTTCTACTGGTGACGGTGAAGGGTACAAGGGAAAGCCTTTAGACCCACAATTTAATATAACAAATGAGCAATGGGGAGATTTTAGAATCAAAGCATGGGATGTTCTAAAAAATGCATTAACAGATAAAAATACCGGTGGTGGAATGGTAAAGCCGGTGCTGGTCAATTATGATTCCAACAATGGTATTCAATACAACTGGTTGTTGGACAATTTTGATGTTATTGGGCTTAAGAACGGCATGTTCAGCCACGGTTATCATATCAGTGAAACGAATTATAGGCTCCAGAACTGGCAAAAATTTAAGGAAGAAGTACAAAAAAGAGGGAAACAGTTTTTTTCCAGGGGAGAACAGGATGGAGAGTGGGCCGTTTATGGTTGGAGCACGAAAAATCCAGCACAAGCTTTTTATTGGTCTTCTCTTTTTGCTACACACTGTGGCCTTGATATGTGGAATGTACCTGCAGAAGCGTCAGAAGGAAAACAATTTGAACCAGCTTTGAAGTTTTTCAATAAATATGCAGGACAACATGATCCTGCAACAGCTCAATCAGCTTTTTGTGCCTTCCAAAAAGGGTTGGATGCATCTGATACCATCGCTTTTCCCGTAGCCAAATATGGGGAAGCCGCCAAGAACAATATTTCCCGTTATATAAAAATCGCGGAGGAATTTAAAGCATTTGGAGTCATTCAAGGTGACCCAGAAAAAGCCATTGGCGAAGGCATGCTTAATAGAAAGCGGCAGGATTATAATGATGTTGGCTGGGGGATATCCCCCGGTAACTACAGCCGATTTTTAACCCAGATTGATCCTGAATCTACAAGTATTGGTTGGTGGCACAAGGGTCCTCCCGAAAGTGTTTACAGTCAATTTTCCCGATCAATCAATACCAATAATACAAACAAAGCCATTTATTTTGATGTTGACGATCAATTTTTAGGCAAATCAAAAAGCATTGAAGTTCGTATTGTTTGGCTTGATGAAGGTGTTGCTGAATGGGCATTATTGTATGATGCGCGGGATGCAAAAAACAAAAAGGCATTTTCAATAAAGAATACTAATTCAGGCATTTGGAAAGAGAAAACCATTCTTTTGGCGGATCCTTTTTTTAATAACAGGGGGGAAAATAACGCTGATATTTTTATCCGTACAAACGGTAACGGTATAGCGATATTTCACTTGATTGAGTTGAACAAAAAGAGTTAACAATACATTCTATCATTTATCTTGGGTAAAGAAATTTACATTATTTAAATAGAAATTTCATACAATGAACAAACAATCTGCCAAGAAGATAAAATATGTTTTTCTTTTATTTGGTTTATTTCTATCCGTTTCAGCAATAGGACAAAATAAGCGACCAAATATTTTGGTTATCATGGCTGATGACATTTCTAGAACAAGTATAGGAGTTTATGGCAGTAAATTTATTAAAACCCCAAATTTCGATCGTATCGCTCATGAAGGTGTTTTGTTTACCAATGCGTATGTTTCCAATCCTAAATGTTCGCCTTCACGCGCTTGTTTTTTAACTGGTCGTTACTCTTGGCAACTTGAAGAAGCCGCCAATCATATTCCGGTTATGCCGCCTAAATGGAAATTTTATCCAGAGTTGCTAGAAAGCAATGGTTATACCATCGGATTTACTGGAAAAGGGTGGGGCCCTGGGGTATATTATGGAGAACATAATCCTGCGGGGTGGGAATTTAATAATTTTAATTTAAAGCCTCCTTAT
>DMUD01000099.1 GCA_003476475.1 Cytophagales bacterium
GTTAATAATAGCGTAGCTATTATTTTACGGGAATGTACGTAACTCCTCGACCTTTGGGGGCGAGGTGTCCGCAGGACGGAGTGGGGGATATAAACGTTCCTTTTTCAAATATTAAGAACAAATGTAACCATAGATACCATTTTGAAAGTTTTTAATGCACTTAAAGCTAAAGTAAATTTCAATGTAGAGCTATTAAATAGCAACATTAAAATCGCTTGATAAAATTCTTGCTGAAAATCTATTCTTGTAATGTTTTCACTCAATTAAAATACTTTCCTCCAACTAAATTTATCGTGGTATAAACAATTATTAATAGTTATCCCTTTTTTATTTTGCTTTTTAATAGGATATTTACAAGCTAAAAAATTATCATGCAAACGATATCCTCTAAAAACACACAGTTTTATCCTTCAATTATTCAGGATTATTTGGAAGGAAAATTACATTCTATTGCAAATATTGCGCATGGATTAAACTGGGCGGAGTTACAGGCTAAAAAGGAAATTAAAAAAGCTAGTTATACGCATCGTACAATTTTAGTGGAGGTTTTGCAAAAACAATATCAGGATTTTACTTTGGTGGAGGAGGTGAAAAACAATATTACAGCATTAGGACAATCCAATACTTTTACAATTACAACCGGACATCAATTGAGTTTATTTCGTGGACCTATGTTTTTCGTTACCAAAATTTTAGAGTTGGTGAAGTATTGTGATGAAGCGAAAAACAATAATTTACAATTGGTTCCTGTTTTTTGGATGGCTACCGAAGACCACGATTTGGCCGAAATCAATCATTTCAACTTGTTTGGCAAAAAATACGAATGGGATATAGAAGGAAAAGTTGCTACAGGACGTCTTTCTACCGCTGGTTTGGCGCAGTTATTTTCACAAGTACCCGATTTTCCTGATTGGTTATCAGCTTGTTATACAAGTTCGAAAACCCTTTCGGAAGCTACGAGAAAACTTGTGAGTCATCTTTTTGGGCAATATGGTTTGGTGATAGTAGATGGCGACGACAAGCTATTGAAATCGCTTTTTTTTCGGCAAATAGAGAAAGATATATTAGAGACCAAATATGCTCCCATACTTCGAGAATCGACACGAAAAATAGAAAAAGCAGGTTACAAAGCACAAGCCTATGTGCGGGAGTGTAATTTTTTCTATTTGGGAGAGGGTTTTAGGGAAAGAATTGAGTTTTCGAGTGAAAATGAGCCACAATTTCGTGTGTTGAATCGTGAAGTTTCTTTCACTAAACAAGAGCTGCAAAGTCTGATTCGTTCAAAACCTGAATTGTTCAGTCCAAATGTGTTGTTGCGCCCCTTGTACCAAGAAAGCATTTTACCCAATTTGGCTTATGTGGGTGGGCCTGGTGAAATAGCCTATTGGTTTCAGTTGAAGGATATGTTTGAGTCAGAAAATATCCCTTTGCCTGTTTTGTTTCCTCGTAAAATTGCCACGCTTGTGTCGAAAGACGAAAAGAAGAAAATGGATTTAGCAGGTCTGCAGCTCGCCGATTTTTTTCTGAATGAAGAACAATTTAGGGAAAAATTGTGGCAAGTATTACAGGTGAAGCACGACGAATTTGAGGAAGAAAATGCATTGTTAGAATCTTTGAAACAAAGGCTGTTGCGTAAAGCTGCCGAGGCCGACAAATCATTGGCGTCAGCAGTTGAGGCCGAAATGGCCAAAACAAGCAAAAGTATGGGCGATTTGCAGAAGAGGTTGAATAAAGCCCACGAAAATCGATTTCAGATTCAAATCAAGCAATTGCAAAAGTTGCGTTCAAAGTTTTTACCCGAAGGACATTTGCAAGAAAGGCATGAAAATTTCCTTAATTATTACTTGCGACAACCTCAGCTCATGGAATTGTTGCACGATGTTTTTCAGCCATTTTCGTTCGAGATGGAGTTTGTAGTTTACGATTAGTATTTAGAAATAATTGGATTAAATATATTTTTTTAGCCAAAATAGCTTGCACACGTTTTCTCAACTATCCAATACTTTCCCGGTGACTTATACAAAGAGAATAAAGACTATTCAGTGTAAACTTAAGAATTTCTTCTCGTTTTATAACTCGTATGTTGTTAATTATCATACTGTTGAAGATGAGTATTGCTAACGATTTTTAAAACTATGGGAATTCTACTTTTGGTTTTGCTGCATAGTATCAAAAAATAAAGAAATTTATTTGGAAGAGCTCATCCCCACTTTTTTCCAAAGTAATTTGATAAATTGGCTAACCAAAAGCCAATACAATGAACAGAAGTCAGCTCGATTTTTGGCCTTGCAAAACCCCTACAAGCCCATTTTATAGAAAAGTGGCCTATTTCAGCATGGAAATAGCCATAGACCAAGCTTTGAAAACCTATTCAGGTGGACTGGGTTTTTTGGCCGGTTCCCATTTGCGAAGTGCCCATGATTTGAAACAAAACATGATAGGCATTTCCATATTGTGGAAGCATGGCTATTATACCCAAAACTGGGCAAGCAATCGTGAAATGAGGGTTGATTACATCGACCAATATTATTCTTTCTTACACGATACGGGTATTTTGTTTCCAGTAAACATTCATGGCCACGATGTGATGGTGAAAGTATGGCTTTTGAAACCTGAAGTTTTTGGCACGGCTCCCATTTATTTTCTTTCTACTGATACACATCAAAACGATTTTATTTCACAAACCATTACTCATCGGCTGTACGATGCCAATGTGGCTACAAAAGTGGCGCAGTCCATTGTATTGGGAGTAGGAGGGGCGAAGCTTATCGAGATTTTGGGAGAAAAAATAGAAGTGTACCACATGAACGAAGGGCATGCTTTGCCCTTGGGTTTTTACCTATACACCAAGTGCCATAGTGTGGAAGAAGTGCGCAAGCAGTTGGTTTTTACCACCCACACACCCGAAATGGCGGGCAATGAAGAAAGGCCTTTGGATTTGCTACACGAGATGAATTTTTTTAGTGGGCTTCCCTTGTCGGAAGTAAAACGCATAGCCCAAATAGAAGGCGAGCAATTGAATTATACTCTTACAGCCCTTAGAATGAGTAGGTTGGCCAATGGTGTTTCAGAACTTCATGGCTCGGTGGCAAAAAAAATGTGGGAGTCAAACGAGGGAATTTGCCCCATCATATCCATTACCAATGCGCAGAACAAAAAATATTGGGCCGACCCTGTTTTGGAAAAAGCGGCGAAAGGAAATCATCAGCATGCCTTGGTGCACCGAAAAAGGGAATTGAAGAAAAAACTCTTCAAAGTAGTGGCAGACCAAACAGGCAAGTTGTTTGAGCCCAAGGTGTTGACTATAGTTTGGGCAAGGCGTTTTGCCGCCTATAAAAGACCCGATTTGTTACTTTTCGATATGGAAAGATTGGTGCACCTTGTGACCCGCACACATCATCCGGTTCAAATTATTTGGGCAGGAAAACCCTATCCCGAAGATGTGCAAGGCATTGCCACTTTCAATTATATTCAATCCAAAACGAGAGATTTGCCACGCTGTGCTGTGCTTACAGGTTACGAAATGGCCTTGTCTGCCTTGTTGAAAAAGGGTGCAGATGTGTGGCTCAACACCCCTCGCATTACGCGAGAAGCATCGGGCACAAGTGGGATGACGGCTGCCATGAACGGCGCACTCAATGTTTCGGTGCTGGATGGTTGGGTGCCTGAATTTGCCAAGCAAGGCGAAAATGGGTTCTATTTGCCAGAAGCCAAGGTGGAATGGCCTTTGGAACAGCAAGATTATGAAGACTATCGCCAGCTGATGCACATTTTGGAAGGAATGGTGGTCCCTACCTATTATCACCACACTGAAAAGTGGGCTGCGATGATGAAATCTTCGATGCAAAGCGTTTGTCCTCAATTTGATTCAGACCGAATGGCCAAAGCGTATTACGATAAACTATACAACAACTAATCTTCACAGTTTCTCTTTTTTTGTTTTTATCATCCTGTTTTCGTGCAGGTTATTTTCAGGGCAAAAGTTATGCGTATTTCATTCGTTGCAGAGGTTTTGAAAGGAAGAAACCCAATGGTAAACATCAGAAAGATAACATGTAATCGAATAATATTGGAACAATGATTGAAATCAAGGGCTTGTATTAGCCCTTGATTTCTTTTACAAATTGCTTGATGTCGGTGTCGAGTTGTTTACTGTTGCCCAGCATTTTCACAAAAGCACTTCCAATAATAGCGCCGTTTGCATGTTCACAAGCAGCTTGGAAATCTTGTTTGCTTGAAATGCCAAATCCAATCACGGTAGGATTTTTTAGCTCAAGCGATTGTATTCGCTCAAAATAAGACAATTGGTTGAAGCCGAAACCTGTGGCACCGCCTGTAGTGCTATATGAAGAAACCATGTAAATAAAGCCCTGCGAGTTTTGGTCTATCCAACGTATGCGCTCGTCCGAACTTTGGGGTGTGATAAGAAAAATGTTGATGAGTCCGTGTTTTTCAAAATGGGTTTTGTATTCGTCTAAATATACTTGCATAGGCATGTCGGGCAATATGATGCCGTCTATTCCTATTTCTTGGCATTTTTGGCAAAACTTTTCCATTCCAAATTGCAACACTGGGTTTATGTAGCCCATTAAAATCAAAGGCATCGAAACGCTTTTTCTAATTTCTTTTAACTGCTCGAAAAGCAATTTTACTGTCATGCCGTTATGCAGTGCCACTTCGCTACTGTGTTGTATTGTAGGGCCATCGGCCACAGGGTCTGAAAAGGGCATGCCTATTTCCACAAAATCGCAGCCTGCTTCTTCCAGGCTTTTCAGTATGGAAACGGTATCGCCCAATGTGGGATATCCGGCCGTAAAATAGATAGAAAGAATGTTTTTGTTTTTTTGATGAAAAAGCTGCGGAAGACGGTTCATGATTTTCAAATATCTCGATAGCGAATGCTAAGTTAGTTTAAATGGGTTGAAACAAGCAAAAATCCTTTTTGGCCACGCATATTTCGGCAGTTTACGCACTAAAATGGATTTCTAAAAACACGTTTTGCGACCAAATGAATCTATTTATCTAAAATTTTTTATAATAAAAACACATTAATATATTTTTATATTTATAAGACCGTGCCGATACGGATTTTATTTGCCAAGTGCACAAGCAAAAAATGGAGCGATTTATACACATAATTTATCTAACCGATATGGGCTCAGGGTGTAGAATGACATGTCCAATGGTACACGAAAGGCAGGCTTTATTCTTGCAATACCCATTGTGTAGCTGTATTAAAGACTGGCTTTCGTAGGCATTTTGGTTGGAAAAGTTGAGCGATGTGTAAAGCGACAAGATTTGATTTTTCTCGGCGGGCAACTGACTCAGAAGTTCCAAACTCGCCTCTTTTTCCTCTTGCTCGTCGTGCTCCATGGCATGAGCAAAACGAAGTGGTACTATGGCGTTTATAGTCAGATTTTCTATGCTTTGAACCCCCATTTTTGGGTTGCGTTGTTTTGTGGCTTTTTTGCCAAATTGAAAATGGTTGCTCCAGAATGTATTCAGTTGGCTATCGAATTTTGATTTTATTTGTGCAAGATTGTTTTTTTCTAACAGTACAAAATCCAGCAAGTTTTCTGCTTTGTTTAGAAAGGCTGCAAACTGTGCAAGGCGTACTGTGGGAAAGTTGGCAGGGCGCATTCGCATGAACTTCCATTCAGAAACATCCATTTTGTTTTTCAGTTCGTGCTTTTGCACTAAATAATGGTATTGTTTTTTCAAAATTCGATTGC
>DMUD01000224.1 GCA_003476475.1 Cytophagales bacterium
ATTGACCATCGTGTATTGATGCATGAATGAAACAGTTATTGTGTTGGTAAATGAATGATCATGGTGGGTGTTGCTGTATAGTCCAGTAAATAGTTTTGTTTTTCTGAAAATTGATACTGTCGTCTTTTGCCCAAAAAGGTATCAAGCCCATTGGTAGAGTTGGATTGTTTCTGTATCTCTGTTGGTGATGATGGGTGTCTTTGGGAATTGGAAATCGTTGTAAATGGAAGGCAGGCACAATGCCTCGTACTCAAAACTTGCTTTGAATCGGTTTTTTAACTCTTGAGCTGGTTTGGTCAGTTTGTTACTAAAACTTATTTTGAATACATTTTCAATTTTGGCATTAACAAAAATGGTATTTCAAATTTGTTTTGTCTTCTCGTAATTTAAATTCGCTTTTTACATAACAAAATATGGGTAAAGTGGGTTTTTAGTATAGTGTAAAATCGGATGATAGCTTGTAATTTGGTAGTGTAGTAAGTATTTTTGTAACTAAATAAGGTAAAATGGTAACGACTCAGGTCAAATACAAAGTAAAAGACCTTTCTCTTGCAGAGTGGGGAAGAAAAGAAATTCAATTGGCAGAGGCTGAAATGCCTGGTCTTATGGCTATTCGCGAGGAATTTGGCAAGCAGAAACCTTTGAAAGGTGCTAGAATTGCGGGTTGTTTGCACATGACCATTCAAACTGCCGTACTCATTGAAACCCTTGTAGAACTGGGCGCAGAAGTTACTTGGTCTTCGTGCAACATTTTCTCTACGCAAGACCATGCCGCTGCCGCTATAGCTGCTGCCGGCATTTCGGTATATGCTTGGAAAGGGATGACCGAGGAAGAATTCAATTGGTGTATCGAACAAACTTTGTTTTTTGGCGAAGATCAAAAGCCTTTAAACATGATTTTGGACGACGGTGGCGACCTTACCAACCTAGTGTTGGACCAATACCCTGAATTGGTGCCTAATATCAAAGGCCTTTCTGAGGAAACAACTACAGGTGTCCACCGCCTTTACGAAAGAGTGAAAGCTGGTACGCTTCCTATGCCTGCCATCAATGTGAACGACTCTGTAACTAAATCTAAGTTTGACAACTTGTACGGTTGCAAAGAATCTTGCGTAGATGCTATTCGCAGGGCTACCGATGTGATGATGGCTGGAAAAGTAGCTGTTGTGGCTGGTTTTGGCGACGTAGGAAAAGGCACAGCCAAATCTTTGGCAGGAGCTGGTGCTAGAGTAATTGTTACCGAAATTGACCCTATTTGTGCACTTCAAGCTGCTATGGAAGGTTTTCAAGTAATGAAAATGGACAATGCAGCCAAAATTGGCGACATATTCGTGACCTCTACGGGCAACAAGAGCATCATTGTCGATAGGCACTTCAAAGCCATGAAAGACAAGGCCATTGTGTGTAACATTGGTCACTTCGATACCGAAATCGATATGGCTTGGTTGAATAGTTCATATGGTCATACAAAAGTAGAAATTAAACCTCAGGTAGATAAGTACACTATCGATGGCAAAGATGTAATCGTCTTAGCCGAGGGTAGGCTTGTAAATTTGGGTTGTGCTACTGGCCACCCTTCATTTGTGATGTCGGCATCGTTTACCAACCAAACTTTGGCTCAATTGGAACTTTGGGCAAATTCGGACAAATACGACAACAAGGTGTACACGCTTCCCAAGCATTTGGACGAAAAAGTGGCGGCGCTACACTTGAAGAAAATTGGCGTTGAATTGGACGAACTTACAAAGGATCAAGCCGATTACATTGGGGTGTCAGTTAAAGGTCCATTTAAAATGGAACAGTATAGGTATTAGTACTACCTTTAATGTGTATAGTTTAAAGTTGAAAATAGATTAGAAACTAAGTACTTCAAACATTAAATATAATCTTTTCAGATAGGCTTCCTGTTAGGAAGCCTTCTTTTTTATAACAGCTTGATGGCGTAATCGGAAATTTCAATGAGACGGTCTTTATAAAGGCCTCCGATAGTTTTTTTGAAGGCTTTTTTACTCAGTTTTACTTTTTGGTAAATTTCTTCGGGTGAGCTTTTGTCGCCCAACTGCAATTGCCCATTATTGGCTTTTAGGATAAACAGCAGTCGCGCTTTGGCATCTAAGATGTGTTGGTAGCCAATAGGTTGCAAACTCAGGTCGAGTTTATTTTCTTCCCTTACTTTTTTTACATTTCCCTTTTTGATATCGCCTATTTGCAAGGGTTCGAATATGTCGTTTTTGTAAAGCAAACCAACATGGCGTTGGTTTACAATGGCATTGTAGCCCAAATCGGTGCGCTCGGCGATGAGTAATTCCACAGGGTCTTCTTCCTTTAGTTCCATTTGGGTGTTGTCCACATATTTGCCCCATTTGGTAGAACCAGCCACTCTACCCGTCTCCTTGTCGAGGTACACATACACCACATATTCACTGCCTACAAACATGGGAGTACTTTGTTCGCGCAGGGGAACAAGCAGATCTTTAGCAATGCCCCAATCTACAAATACGCCAAATGGGGCATCTTCTACCACTTTCATGCAAGCAAATTCACCTACCGTGGCAAAGGGCTCCAATGTGGTGGCAATAGGGCGATTTTCGCTGTCGTGATACAGAAACACATTAATAAAATCTCCTGTTTTGACCCCTTTTGGGATATATTTCAAAGGCAAAAGAATTTCCTCTGTTCTTTCCGAGTCGCTTAGGTATAAACCAAAGTCCACTTCTTTTACTACTTCCAATTCGTTGTATTCGCCAATGTATAGCATTTGTGCAATGTTTTATGGGGTAAGGATTTGCCTTTTGCTAAGCGATATCGTCTAGAACACCGTTTTCGTCGGGGTAGGGTAGGAACACAAAATTGACAAAATCTTTGTCTAGCACAAACAAACAGCAATATTCGTCGGCATCTCTGTACACTTTTCGAAACTCTTCCTCGTTTTCAATAAGTCCTCGCTGGAAAAACTCTTCGAGAAAGGAAATATAATAGTGCCATTCTAAGCCCTGTTCGTACCCGTAAAGTTTGGTAGCCCAAGCTACTTCGGTTTTGCAAATAGGAAATATTGGAAAAGGTGAAATTTTCCTTGCCCTAAGTTGGTACGAGGCCTCTTTTAGTGCGTCCGATATTTTGATAAAATCGGAAGTGATACTCCCCAAATATTTGGGATTCAATTCGGGGTCGTTGGCGTCATCCATAATGATTTTTTTCGATTCCAAAGTTATCAGTTTTCGTCCAACAGCGACTGCCTTCTTGCTAAATACAGCCAACTACTTTTCTTTGTGTTAATTTAAAGCAGTTCGTTATGTACAAAACATTTTTATTGGTTGGCATTGGGGGTGCTTTGGGCAGCACACTTCGGTATTTCTTGGGTCTTTTCTTAAAATCTTTTTCTCCTGTTTTTCCTTTGGGTACGTTGGCAGCCAACTTGTTGGGTTGTGTATGTATGGGGTTGGTCATGGGTTTTTCAGAACGGTTCAACTGGTTTTCGGTTGAATGGAGATTGTTTTTGGCCTCGGGTTTTTGCGGTGGTTTTACCACCTTTTCGGCTTTTGCATTTGAAAATATAAGGCTATTACAAACTGGCGATTACAAAACTTTTATTCTGTACACTTTCTCTAGTTTAGTAGTTACATTTTTGGCTGTGGTTTTGGGTTTGATGCTGGCAAAACTGTCTTGGTAGTGGTCGTCAGCTTCCCTATGTCTTTGATATATTTCGATGCATTGTTGTTGTGGGTATATTTAATAGCATTCTATTCAGGTTTTTCGGCTGACTTCTTTCCTATTTTTAATAATTTTGTCAAGCTTCAATATTTCGTGCGCTTTACTTTGCATCTAGTATAAAGAAGTCAAGACGATTATTGAAGTAATGGGTAAAAGCAAGTTGTGCGATTTGTTTGATGAAACTTTAGGAATCAATTGTTTGTATGTGATTGTTTGTTTTTCTTGCATACAAATATAATTTTAAAAACACCTATTGAATCTTGTCTGAAAAATACAATTATTTGCATGTATTATTTTGTTTTAAAAAATTGAGGTTACTTTTGGTTTTTAGTTAGTATAAATTTCAAAAATCTTTAAAACCATGAAAAAAACCATTACCACAATTGTAGTTGTATCTTCAGTGATTTTGATAGGTACAAAAGCATACCAAACCAGTTCAAACCCTATGTTGGGTATGACTGGAGCCCCTGGCGAACAGAATTGTACACAATGCCATTCTTCCAATCCTATTAATAGCGGTTCTGGAAATGTAGAAATTGTTTTTAACAATGGAAGTAATTCATTCCAATCCGGTCAAACTTATCCAGTGACGGTAAAAGTAAGTCAAAGCGGGATTTCCAAGTTTGGTTTTGAAATTACCTCAGTAGCTTCTTCCAACACAACGACTGGCGCAGGTACTTTTGCTTCTACCAATACCAATGTTACCGTAGGTTCACAAGGTGGAAAATCTTATGCGTTACAAAAAGTCGCAGCTGCCACCTCTGGTTCGGGTACATTTACTTTTGATTGGACTGCACCAGCTACTAGTCAAGGAGACATTACTTTTTATGCATCTGGCAATGCTGCCAATGGTAATGGTAATATGACAGGAGACAATATTTACACTACCAATCTTAAAATTTCTCCACTCACTACTTATTTTCAAGATTCCAAAATAGACAACGAGGTGGTATGTTTCACCAATCAAAAAACTCTTTATCTGTTTAGCCAATATTTGGTGGGAAAAACAGCAGTTTCGATTTATTCACCCACAGGTAACTTGGTAAAGCAAATTGATTTGGATTCGGATAACACTGAAATTCGTTGCGACGAGTTGGCAAGTGGCTTGTATATTTTAAAACTTAAAAACCAGTCGGCTTCATTTACCAAAACCATTCTTTTTGACTAATGAGATTTAAATTTTGGATTATTGGGGTGTGTATCGCTTGTTTTTCTTGCGTATACAATAAAAAGGAGGCGGTAACGCCATCTTCAAATAACAATGTGAATGATGGTAACCCAACAATTCCTGTTTCTTTTAAAAACGATATCAGCCCAATAATCCAAAATAATTGTATTTCGTGCCACGGTATTTATGGTGACTTGGGCTCTTATACCAATGTAAATAAGTATACTACATCTACATCTGGAAAAGCATCAGAACTTGAAGGTAGAATCAAGGGTATGGAAGGTTGGAACAAGATGCCACAAGGTGGGTCGCTTTCTCAACTCGAAATAAACAAAATAACGCAGTGGATAAATGAAGGGGCTAAAGACAATTAATTCTGCCATGAAGAAAACAATATTTTTCAATATTTTTTCAATCTTTTCGGCTTTCGTGCCCACCGCACTTTTTGCTCAAGAAGACCTTTTGAAGGAAATGGAAAGCACCATTCCCAAGGAAAAACCGTTCACCTTGGCTACATTTAAGGGAACTCGCCTTATAAATGGACACACCGTAGAAGCAGGTGGGCCCAAAACTTTAGATTTCCGCATCGCTCACCGCTTTGGCAACATTAAACAAAACACCAAAGAGAACTTACAAGAATCGGCCGATAGGCTTTTTGGTCTGGACGGCGGCGCTACCATTACCTTGTCATTGGACTATAGTTTCAATGGGAAGTTTGCTGTGGGAGTGGCACGTAATTCATACGAGAAGTTATACGAAGGATGGCTTAAATATAAATTGCTTTCCCAAACTGACGATAATGCCATGCCTGTCACCTTGACTTTGTTGGGTAAAAGTGGCTACTTGGGGGGCATGTCACTACAGAATCAACCCGGTTACAACAAAAATGTGAACCGTTTGATGTATTTGGGACAGGCCATGGTGGCCAAGAAATTCAATGAAAAGCTATCGGTGCAATTATCGCCCATGTTTATTCACTACAATTTCGCCGACCGCGAAGGGCAAACAGCCAACGATTTGTATGCAGTAATGGCTTCTTTTCGGTACAAGTTTACGAGAAGCGTGGCTATTACTTCTGAATATTCACAAGTGTTAAACAGCTATTACGATTCCAAACTTTTGACAGGGGCTTCCTATGTCCCTACCTTTAGTGCTGGTTTCGACATCGAAACTGGTGGCCATGTTTTTCAAGTATTCGTGTCCAATGCAGTAGGTATGAGTGAGTTTCAATACATAGGTTTCAATAATAACGACTGGGGTGTAGGTCAAATTCGCCTTGGTTTCAACGTGTCTAGGACTTTTGGAATGGGTAAAAGGAAATAAGATGAAAAAAGTTGTAATTGCAGTAGTAATATTGGTGATAGGGGTGAGTTCCTCCTTTGCTCAAAAAATAAAGTCAAGCAAGTTGGAAATTGGCTTTTTCTCTTCTACTCCTGTAGAGGACATTGAGGCATTGTCAAAAACAGGTGTTTCAATCATCGACACCTCAAATAACCAGATAGCTTTTAGTGTGAAAAATACTTCTTTCGTTTTCCCCAACTCGCTTATGCAAGAGCATTTCAACGAGAAGTACATGGAGAGCAATAAATTTCCGCAAAGCAGTTTTTCCGGAGTGTTTTTAGGGGCTGTTGATTGGAATAAAGAAGGCGTGCAAAAAGTAAATGTGCAAGGTACCCTAAACATTCATGGTGTTGCAATGCCTCGATCCATTTCCGTTACCTTGAACATTAAGAATGGAAAAGTTTCGGGTACTACCGAATTTAAAGTGCGTACTTCTGACCATAAGATTGAAATACCCAAAATAGTGTGGGAAAAAATTGCAGAAGAAATTAAAGTAACGGTGAATGCGGTGTATTGAACACGTTTTACAAGTTTCCTTTTAAACACGCTTCTGTAACAGTACTACATTTTCCACATGGCTTGTATGTGGAAACATGTCGACTGGTTGCACTTTTTTCACTTCATATTTTTCGTCAAGCAGGGCTAAATCACGCGCTT
>DMUD01000300.1 GCA_003476475.1 Cytophagales bacterium
GGGCTCAATAATAACTAAATCAATAAGGTTGATGAGCAAACGAAGATCAACCACTGATAATAGTAGTATTTGTTGTACAATCACCCCAAAACACAGAAAAAATAAAATTTGAGAAAAAACGACCTCTATAAAATCGTTTTTAAGGCAACCCCTATCGCCCTCCTTACAAACGAGGGCGAGTGAGTATGGCGTTTTCAACGCTTTCCATAAGTTGGCTATTCATGCTCTTTAATCTGACGAACTGCGGTCGCTGAGCCTGTCGAAGCGCACCATTTGTACTATCCACACAATCGGTTTTCGTGTTAGTTTTGCATCGTAAAATTTATCGTATGAAAAAGATACTGCTATTGGTTGGAATAATATTGCTCACTGTGCCCACTTTTCTTTTTTATTGGAACTACTATAATACCTACAGCGAGGGCAATCGTTCGGGAACTCTGCAAAAGTTTTCTAAAAAGGGAAACATTTTCAAAACATACGAAGGAGAACTGGTAATGAGCAGCATTGGCAACACAAACAATGCCACTATTGCCTCGGAAAAATTTTACTTTTCGGTTAAAAATGACAGCATCGCCAAAATGCTTTTCGACCTGGAGGGCAAACGCGTAACACTGCAATACGAGCAAAAAAGGGGCCACTTGCCTTGGCATGGCGAAACCAACTATTTCATTGTCGGGATAAAAGCGAGAGAGTAAAATCCGATTCCCTAAATTGTTGCTGTGTGAAAAGTACGGGCTATCGCAGCGTTAGCAACGCTCAAAACTTTCCATTCATTTTCCTTTGAAAACCAACAATTAAGGCCGTTTTTTGCTTTTTCCACTTGCTAGCCGTTACTTCGAAACAAAAAATAGAATATGAAGTCTGTAAACCGTATCATCAAATTTCTTTGGGTGCTCTCTCTCCTATTTTTCGTGGGTGTGTTGCTGTACGGCTATTACCTATTGCCCGATGTAGTATGCGTACAGTTCGACGCTGCCGGCAACCCCATCGACTATGTAGAAAGAAAAAAGGCATTTTATGGCTTTTCGGGTGTTTTTGCACTCTTTAATGTGTTGCTTTTGACACTGGAAAAGTTCACACTGCTGCTACCAAACCGCTTGAAACCTGTACCCAACAAAAGCTATTGGCTTGGCAATGAAGAAACCAAGCAAGGACTTCAGTATGTACTTTCCGACTGGTTTTACGGCTTTTCTGCCTTCCTAAACTGCTGGATTTTGGTTTTTTTCTTTCTTTTTGGCAAAATAAACATCGACATGCACAGCAGTTTGCTGCAATACGCCTGGGTAATGCCTACCTTCATCACCATGTTGCTTTTGTGGATTCTTTATTTGCCTATTCGCCTCAGCATCAGTAAAATATTCATTCGTTAAACTATGGAAAAAGTAAAAGCAACCACCGTTTTGGGCATTTTGCACAACGGGCAATTAGCCGTAGGTGCCGACGGGCAAGCCACCATGGGCAACACGGTGGCCAAAAGCAACGTGAAAAAAATAAGGGTACTGGCCGATGGCAAAATTGTGGCAGGGTTTGCTGGTTCCACCGCCGACGCATTTACCCTCATAGAACGATTTGAACAAAAACTCGCGGCCTACAGCAACAGCATGAAACGGGCCGCCATAGAACTAGCCAAAGACTGGCGCACCGACCGTTATTTGCAAAAATTGGAAGCCATGATTATTGTGGCTTCGAAAAACGAAATACTGATCATTACAGGTACTGGCGACGTGCTAGAACCCGACAACCATGTGGCTGCCATAGGTTCTGGAAGTATGTATGCCCAGTCTGCTGCTTTGGCCCTTAAAAAACATGCCCCCCACCTTACTGCCGAACAAATTGTGCGCGAAAGCCTGACCATTGCCGCCGACATTTGCATTTACACCAACCACAATTTTGTAATTGAGACAATAGAGTAAATATTACAAGCTATGCAAGAAAGAAATGTACACTTAGATTTACTCAGATTTTTATCAATCGTCGGGGTAATCACGTTGCACTGTTCAGCAGGGTTACTTTTAAATAATCAATTTTTTTTAACCCAACCTTGGTTTGTTTCACTCTTTTATGACAGCCTTTTTCGATGGTGTGTACCTACATTCATCATGATAAGTGGCGTACTCTTAATCGAGAAATGTGGCAATGCCTTTGATTTCAAAAGATTTTACACAGATCGTTTTCTGAAAATTCTTATACCATTTTTGGCATGGAGTCTAATATATGTGTACTGGAAAAATAAGGATAATGCAACAGTTGACTATTGGACAGAAATTAAATCTATTGCAACCCAACCCATTTATTATCATTTATGGTTCGTCTACATGATACTTGGCATCTACTGCATTATGCCTGTAATAGCCGTTGTTGTGAAAAACAGAAGAAGTGAACAAGTCATAATATACTTTTTGATTCTATGGTTTATCTTAGGGCCTACTAAATTGACAATTGAAAATTTATATGGACCAATTTTAAGATTAGATGTTGAATATTTAAACGGAGCCTTGCCATACACCATTATGGGCTACTATTTGAATAGGTTAGCTATTTCAAAAAAAATATTCCTGTACAGTGTGGTCCTTTTCCTTTCTTCTTTATCCGTCACGATGTTTAGTGTTATTCATGCAATCAAAACTAATGGTCAGATAAATTTTTTCTTTCTTGATTTTAGAGCGCCAAATGTGGTCATAATGTCGGCAACCATATTTTTAATAACCAAGTTTATATGCAATTTATTTAATTTTGATAATTTTAGCATTTTATCACAAATACTATCCTTTATTTCAAAGCTGTCGTTGGGTGTTTATCTATGTCATGTAATAATTCTTGAAAGTTTAACATTAGGTTATTTTGGCTTTAAATTAGATAGCTATACTTTTAATGCTTTTGCGAGTGTACCTTTGTTCACACTCTCTACTCTCCTAATGAGTCTCCTGTTTTGTTTATTTATATACAAAATATCTCCTCCCCTCCGAAAAATCTTAATTTAAGTCAGAAACACCATTCGTAAAAAGAATGGATTCCCACTAGCTTTTTGTTGCACTAATCCAATTCGCTATTCGAAATTAATCCTATCAATAGGGTTGGTTTTGTATTTTGTTGTTATATTGTCGGGAAAAACCGTTTTATAACCTTCCTGGCATGTCTGTACTCAAAGAACTTCAAGAAAAACTAGGCAAACCCTACCAAGACCTTGAATTCCTTCTCACCTGTTTACGCGAGGTGTTGATAGAAAACAAAGAGGAAAAACTCACCCATTACATTCCCTGGATAAATGGCGAAGAGGACAAGTCGGCCGAAAAATTCAAGGAAGAACATTTGCAGTTGTATTCCATCGCTTTTCACTTGCTGAACATGGTAGAGGAAAACAACGCATCACAAGCCAGAAGAAAAAAAGAGAACGACAAGGGCTTGGAAAGCGTGAATGGACTATGGGCCAGCAATTTGAAAATGCTGAAGGAAGCGGGCATCTCTGAAACAGACATTGCCCAAAACCTATCTTCCATTACCATCGAACCGGTACTTACGGCACACCCTACCGAAGCGAAAAGACCCATTGTGTTGGAACACCATAGGCAACTGTATTTGCTTTTGCAAGAGCGCGAAAACACGATGTACACCGAACTAGAAAAAAACGACATCAAAAAGTGCATTAAACTGGAGTTGGACAGGCTGTGGCGCACCGGTGAAATTTTTGTGGAAAAACCCAATGTGAAGACCGAATTAAAAAATGTGCTGCACTATTTGACCAATGTTTTTCCCGACGCGGTGCTAAAATTAGACCAACGCTTGGTTCAAGCCTGGGAAAGCGTGGGCTTCGATGCTAGCACTATACGCGATTACACTTCGCTGCCATGCATCTCTTTTGGCGACTGGGTGGGCGGCGACCGTGACGGCCATCCGTTTGTAACTGCCGAAGTGACCAAAGAAACACTCGATTCCTTGCGCCTCAACTCCTTGATTCTAATCAGGAAATATCTTTCCGAACTTGGAAAGCACTTGTCTTTCAATTGCCATCTGAAAAAATGCCCTCGAAACCTGCACAAAAGAATACTCAACATCTTGAACGAGTTTGAGCTGAAGGAAGAGAACCTGTCAGAATCGGAACAAATAGAGGCTTTTTCTCTTTTTGTAAACCTTCTGATAATCAAATTGCCCATAGAAGTGGAAGGCGATACGCCGGTGCGTTTGGCCGAAAATCCCTACAGCTATGCCAAACCTTCGGAACTTACGGCCGACCTTGAGATTTTATACGAGGCATTGGTAAGTTTTGGCGCGCCCATCATTGCCAACAACGACGTGAAAAACGTGATTCGGATTGTGCAAACTTTTGGTTTTCACTGTGCCAAATTGGATATACGCCAAAACAGCAAATTCCACGACAGTGCCGTCACGCAACTGCTAAAAGCTGGTTTGGAAAAAGACATCGATTTTGCTTCCCTTTCCGAAAGCGAAAGAATAGAATTTTTGAGCAAGGAATTGGAATCGCCGCGCCCTTTTACCCAACCTTGGATGAAAATGGGGCCCGAAGCCACCGCCGTCATCGAATGTTACAAAGTGGTGAACGAATACTTGAAAAAATATGGTTCCGATGGCATTGGCTCGTTTATCGTAAGTATGACCAGGTCGGTTTCTGACTTGCTGGTAGTGTATTTGCTGGCGCGCGAAGCGGGCCTTACCGAAAAAACTCCCGACGGCATGGTGAGCAAGGTACATGTGGTGCCCCTTTTCGAAACCATCGACGACCTTTTGGGCAGCCCTGCCATTTTGAACGATTTTGCCCAACATCCTTTTACCAAGCGTTCTCTCGCCTACCAAAGCAGCCAATCGGGACAAGCCATACCCACACAGCAAGTGATGATAGGGTACAGCGACAGCAACAAAGACGGTGGGATTTTGGCCTCGCAGTTTCATTTGTTTAAAGCCGAAAAAGAACTGACCGAAGTAGGGAAAAAGCTGAACATCAAAATTCGTTTCTTCCACGGAAAGGGGGGCTCTATAAGCCGTGGTGCGGGTCCAACCAACTGGTTTACAAAAACTTTACCTCATGGGTCTTTGGGAGGCGATATGCGCCTAACCGAACAAGGCGAAACAATTTCGCAGAAATATGCTAACAAGCAAAATGCAATATACAACCTTGAACTGCTTTTGGCAGGTACAGCAGGTGCCAGCATTTTGCACAAATTCACCAAAAATCAAGATCCGCCTTTCGCAGAAAAATTTGAATTTCTTTCTTCAGCCAGTAAAAAACATTTTCAGGCACTGCTCAACCACAAGTGCTTCATGCAATTTTTTGGTCAGGCCACTCCCATCGATGTTATTGAACTAAGTAAAATAGGTTCGCGCCCCTCGCGCAGAACAGGCAAAAGGTCTTTGGGCGACTTGCGCGCCATACCCTGGGTATTTAGCTGGAGTCAATCGCGTTTCAATATTACTAGCTGGTACGGCGTAGGCACAGCCCTGGAAGCCTTTGTAAAGCAATATCCAGACGATTTGGATTCATTGCGCAAAGAAGCAGAACAAATAAGCCTGATACGCTATGTGCTTACCAACGTGGACACCAGCATAGCCGCCACCGATGAAATGGTTTTCAACTGGTATGCCAATTTGGTCGATGACAAAAACGTGAAAGCCGATATCTTGGGGCTTATAAAAGACGAGCTAGAGAGAACCAAAAAAATGCTGGCTCTTGTGTTTCCAAGCCCCATTAGCGAACGTAGAAGCCAACATTTCTATTCCAACAAACTACGCGCCACTCCGCTATACGACTTGCACAAAAACCAAATTGCGGCACTGAAAAAATGGAGAAAAATGAAGCAAACTTCACCCGATTCGCCCGAAACACACGAACTACTCATGCACTTGTTGAAAACGGTAAACGGCATTTCGGGAGCGCTTCGCATGACAGGTTAGAATGTATCGAGTAATTGATGCTTTTACATAAAATTATCTTTTCTCCTTATTTTTGAGAGTAGAACTAAATTTTTGGCTAAATGGATGTACAATTTGAAACTAGGAAAAAAGTAGTCGCCAAAGAGCGCATTACGTTCGGCAACCAAAAAAGCCCCTTTTTTACCGAATTGAAAAATGAAGTAAAAAAGTATTTTGAAGAAACAGGTGTCGAAAGTACGGGCAATTCAGTTTTGTATTCCAAAGCCATTTTCTTAATTGCTACCTATGTGGTAGCCTATGCAACTGTGGTGTTTTTCGCACCAAATGGCGGAATAGCGCTTCTTTTATGTGCATATTTGGGTTTGGCTGCTGCTGGTCTCGGTTTCAACGTGATGCACGACGGCTCGCATGGCAGTTTTTCGAGCAAAAGATGGCTGAATACATTGGCCTCACATTCCATAAACTTGTTGGGTGGCGACGCCATGTTGTGGAGAAACAAGCACAATATCATTCATCACACTTTTACCAACATAGAAGGCTATGACCAAGACATCGCACAAATGCCGGTACTTCGTTTAAATTCTATGCAAGAAAAAAAGTGGTTTCATAAGTACCAGCATATTTATTGCTACTTCGTGTACGGACTGTCTTCCATCCTTTGGATGTTTTTGTTGGATTATATCAAATACTTCAACCGTAAAGTAGGCAACATTCGCATTCCCAAAATTACTTTTGCAGAACACCTCACTTTTTGGTTTACCAAAATAACCTACACTACTATTTATATCATCATTCCTTCTTTTTACTGGGACATACAATATGTGCTGTTAGGTTTCTTTCTCTATCATTTTGTGTTAGGTCTCACCATTTCTACAGTATTCCAATTGGCACATGTAGTCGAAATCACCCATTTTCCCGATAGCCACTTCGAAAACCAAACCATAAAAGACGAGTGGGCGGTTCACCAACTAAAAACAACTGCCAATTTCGCCACTGGAAATCGCTTCATTACTTGGTTTGTAGGGGGGCTAAATTACCAAATAGAACACCACTTGTTTCCCAAAGTAAGCCACGTACACTACCCTGCTATTCAAAATATTGTAAAATCGGTGGCGGCAAAATTTAAAGTGCCTTACCACGAATACCCCACTTTTTGGACTGCCATAGAATCGCACACCAAACACATGAAAGAAACGGCTGTAGCTTAACGAATGAATATGTATTTGTACAAACTACCCGAAAAAAATCAATTTCTTTTTGTGCGCGACAAAAGCCTATTTAGTCTATACAAACCCAAAGAATTGGGAGATTTGCCTTTAGTGCCCGAAAAATTGTACAAAAAATACGAAAAGCATTTTGGCTACATCGACACCAAACTTTTTCGCTACTCGGCGCTGGAATTACTGAAAGAACAATTTAACAAAGTATTCACAACCAACCAGTTGAACAAAGCACAAACATTTTTATTGAGTTTTGTTATCAACAAATTCAAGATTACGAAAGAGCAATACGAAGAAATGTTGCAGAAAACATTGGCCGAAGACAATTCGTTCGAATTGCAAATGCAGTTGGCCAAATACCAAACCATCAAAAGCCAGTACGAGGGCGGAAAGCTTCATCAGTTTTTTTCTTTCTGGAAAAGTTAAAGCGGGACTATTTTTTTGCCTTTGGCCTCTTTCAGTTCGTCTGGCAAAGATTCCAAAATACTTTTAGCCACCGCATCTATCAACTTTTTCTTTAAAAACTGCCTGTGCACCACTATGGAGATTTCCCTCACGGGCGCAGGTTCTTCAAAATAACGCACCAAGTCCTGTTGGTCTTCGTGTATGCCCCTTGTGGCCAAAATTGGCAAAATAGTAATGCCTTTATCCAATTCGACCAATCGTTTCAATGTTTCCAAACTTCCCGACTCGTAATTGAAATGTAGGCGTGGTTTGGATTGGCGCTCTTGGCACAAATGAATGACTTGGTTTCGAAAACAATGGCCTTCGTTCAATATCCAAGTTTCATCCAAGTTCAAGTCTTCGGCTTTTATTTCTTTTTTTGGGAACAAGGCACTTTTTTTGGAAACATAGGCTACAAAATGTTCATAAAACATGGGCATTTCGGTAAGGGCGGCATCTTGCAAGGGAGTGGCCATGAGTCCGCAGTCTAATGCTCCCTTTTTCAACCTCGACACTATTTCTTCGGTTGGAAGTTCTTGTAGGTGCAATTCCACATTAGGGTAGTTTTCCAAAAATGTATCCAAAAACAAGGGCAAAAAGTAGGGCGCGAGGGTTGGAATTACGGCCATGTGCAATGCGCCTACAATTTTACCCGACTGTTCTTTGGCCATTTCCAATATGCGCCCACTTTCGGCCAGCACCAATCGAGCCTGTTGCACTATTTCGCTACCCAGTTCGGTACAAAGGATGGGTTGCCTGCTGCGGTCAAATATTTTTACGCCTAGCTCCTCTTCCAATTTTTGTATTTGCATACTCAAAGTGGGCTGAGTCACATAACATTTTTCGGCCGCTTTTATAAAACTCTTGTAGTTATCGACCGACACGATGTATTCTAATTGGGTTAGCGTCATTTATTTTATAATTATAGATATTCTCGATTGCATTGTAAATTTAATCAATTTTTATTATACACTCCATACTCCCACTTTTGTTGAATAAAAATTTAAACAATACACCTATGGAAAATAGAATCATTTCAGTGGGATCGGTTTTCCCAAGTTTCAAAAAAACCGCCGTGGTTTCGTTGGAAAAAGGCAACGAGTTTTACACCATCCGTTCGGAAGACCATAAAAATAACAAATGGCTGGTCATGTTTTGGTGGCCTAAAGATTTCACTTTTGTTTGTCCAACAGAGATTGCAGAATTCAACAAGAATTATAACAATTTCGTAGATCGTGATACGGTTTTATATGGTGCATCTACAGACTCTGAATTTGTGCACGCTGCATGGAGAAGAGATCATGCTGATTTAAGAGATTTAAAATTCCCAATGATTGCAGATACTAATAAATCTTTAGCAGATGCGTTAGGTATTTTAACGGCTGATGAAAAAGTAGCTTACCGTGCTACCTTTATTATCGATCCAGAAGGAATTGTTCGTTGGGTTAATATCAACGACTTAAGTGTAGGAAGAAACGTAGATGAAGTTTTACGTGTATTAGATGCCTTACAAACAGATGAACTTTGCCCATGTAACTGGACAAAAGGCGAAGAAACCTTAACACACAAATTAGCAGCTGAATAAATCAAAAAAACGTACTTCGGTACGTTTTTTTATAAATCAAATTTTATGGAAAACGAAAAAGCACTGAGTTTACTAAACGAACTCCAACTTAACCCATTGATAGATTCTATTTCTATTAGCAAACTAGCAGCTGTAGATAGCAGAACCTTAAGCGATATCAAATTAAATTTTACTTCTGTAATGGGCAGTAATAATTTTACTTCTAAAAAGGAAAGTTATTTATTAGCCCTATCGG
>DMUD01000270.1 GCA_003476475.1 Cytophagales bacterium
GGTAGCTCAGGCCAACACCATGGCTCAAATAAGGGCTTGGTCGCCTTTTGTAGCATATCAATTGGAGTACAGCCTTATACAACGCACCGCAGAACGTGAGATGATTCCAGCTTCAAAAGCTTTCGACATGTCGGTATTGGCTTGGGTGCCCTTGAGCTCGGGATTGCTAACGGGCAAATACAACCTACCACCTACAGACACTTCTCAATCTAAAAGACTAAAAGAAACAAGCCTAAACTACACAGAACGAAATTTAAAAATAGCGCAAGCCGTATTAGAAGTAGCGCAAGAATCGAGCTTTAGTGCCACACAAGTTGCTTTGGCTTGGATGAGGCAAAAATACCCTCGCACAATCCCCATCATAGGTGCCAGACGAGCAGAACAAATCACCGAAAGTTTGGGTTGCTTGACTATACAATTATCAGAAGAACAAATGAAAAAACTTGATGATATAAGTGCCGTAGAAATGGGTTTCCCACACGACTTCCTAAACCGACCAAGTGTAAAAGAAGCTTCCTTCGGCGGATTATATGAAAACTTAATCAACCACAGACAATAAAAACCCTTTCCAACCTTAAACTTTAAACCTACACATTAAACTTTTAAAAGAAATGTCCTGGCAAACCATCAAGGAATACAAAGAGATACTTTTCACTTACATGAACGGTATAGGCAAAATAAGCATCAATCGCCCACATGTACACAATGCGTTTACCCCGCTTACAGTAAGCGAAATGATTGATGCTATGCTCATTTGCCGAGAAGACCCTCGTATAGGGGTCATCATCCTTACCGGCGAGGGTGGTAAAGCATTTTGTAGCGGTGGCGATCAAAAAGTTCGTGGCCATGCTGGCTATGTGGGCGGCGATGGCATTCCTAGATTAAATGTGTTAGACCTACAAAAAATTATACGTAGCATACCCAAACCTGTAATTGCGATGGTAGCAGGTTGGGCTGTTGGAGGTGGGCATGTTTTGCATGTGGTGTGCGACCTTACAATCGCTGCCGAAAATGCTCGTTTTGGACAAACAGGTCCTAAAGTAGGCAGTTTCGATGGAGGATTTGGCGCCTCGTATTTGGCTAGCATAGTTGGCCAAAAGAAAGCACGCGAAATTTGGTATTTGTGCGACCAATACGATGCCCAAGAGGCCCTACAAATGGGCTTGGTAAACAAGGTGGTGCCTTTGGACAAACTTGAAGAAACTACGATAGAATGGTGTCAAAAAATATTGGCTAAAAGTCCGATGGCCATTCGCTGTTTGAAAGCTGCTTTTAATGCCGATTTAGACGGACAGCAAGGCATACAAGAATTGGCAGGAAATGCAACCCTACTGTACTATATGAGCGAAGAAGGGAAAGAGGGGAAAAATGCATTTGTCGAAAAAAGAACTCCCGATTTTGGTAAATTCCCTCGTTTACCCTAAAAGATATCCAGATAGTGAACTAAATCACACTAGAAATCTTTTCAAAATCTTTTTTAGTGCATACTATTACTCAATTGGTAATTTACCAACTGTGTATATAAACCATCCTTCTGAAGAAGTTGCGCATGAGTGCCTTTTTCCTTTACCTCGCCATTGTCCAAAACCATGATTTGGTTTGCTGCACGAATCGTTGAAAGGCGATGCGCAATGACAATACTAGTTCTTCCTTTCATCATCTTTTCAATCGCATTTTGAATTATCTGCTCCGACTCATCGTCGATGGAAGAAGTAGCTTCGTCAAGAATTAGAATTTCAGGATCGTGCACCATGGCTCGCACAAATGATATAAGTTGTCTTTGTCCAACACTGAGGGTTGCGCCACGCTCCATTACGTTGTAGTCATAGGCACCTGGCAAATTTTCAATGAATTTGTCGGCTCCCAACAGTTTAGCAGTTTCCTTCACCTTCTGGCGTGTGATATTCGGATCCCAAAGTGAAATATTGTGAAAAATGGTATCAGAAAACAAGAACACATCTTGCATTACCACCGCAATGTGACTACGCAAATATCCTAAATCATAAACAGCCAATTCGATACCATCAATGTACACTTGCCCTTTTTGAAAATCGTAAAAACGATTTAACAAACTAATTATCGAAGATTTTCCAGCTCCAGTAGCACCTACTATTGCTAACAATTCTCCCCTTTTCGCTTCAAAACTGATATCTTTTAACACATACTCACTTTCATCGTATGAAAACCACACCTTTTCAAACCGTACATCTCCGTTCAATTTCACACCTGGTTTAAAAGAACCAGAACACTGCAATGGGTCTTGGTCGTGTAGCAATTTCAAAATACGCTCGCCACTCACTACCCCCATTTGCAAGGTATTTAATTTGTCGGCTATCATTCGTATAGGCCTGAAAAACATGTTTATATACATAATGAAAGCCACCAAAGTGCCAATTGTCACAGTGTCTTTCAACACTTCGTGCGCACCATACCACACCAACAATCCAATGCCCGCGGCAGCTATCACTTCGGCAATTGGGAAATAAACAGAGTAATACCATACCGAACGAATATTGGCTTTTCGATGTTCTATATTGATTCCCTTAAATTTTTCAAATTCCCGTTTCTCGCTATTGAATATTTGCACCACAGCCATTCCAGTAATATGTTCTTGCACAAAAGTGTTTAGGGCTGCCACAGCGGTTCGCACCTCGTGAAAAGATTTTTTCACACTTTCTTTAAAAAAATATGTGGCAAGCAACAGAAAAGGCAACATGGAAAGGCTAATGAGGGTCAAGCGCCAGTCGGAGTAAAACATGAAACCAAGAATGAAAAGAAGTTGTAATATATCAGAAAAAATAGCCGCCAAACCTTCGCTAAATACATCTGACAAGGTTTGAATATCTGATATATTGCGAGTTACCAAACGACCTATCGGTGTGTGGTCAAAAAAAGACAAACGATGCGATAACAGGTGTTGATACAATTTAACACGCATGTCTCGAATAATAGTTTGACCAAGCCAACCAGACAGAAACGTTTCGAGATACTCCAAAAAAAACTGCACAACCAACATCCCCAAAACAAGTGCCATTACCAAACCTAAAGCATGCAAATTTCCATTTGAAATGTGGTGGTCGATGGTGTACTTGAATAAAAAAGGGCGGGAAGAGGATAATATCGCAAGACAGAAGATGATAGTTATTAATAAAAGAAAACGCCCCAAATAAGGTTTTAGAAAAGGGTATAAGCCTTTGTAAATGGTGGCATCCAATACTTTTGCGTTTTTCTCTTGCAAACTAGTCCGAATTTATACTTTC
Source organism: Cytophagales bacterium (assembly GCA_003476475.1). Taxonomy (GTDB): domain Bacteria; phylum Bacteroidota; class Bacteroidia; order Cytophagales; family UBA9547; genus UBA9547. The sequence continues at coordinate 3,261 of DMUD01000270.1, forward strand.
AATAATCTAACAAGATGACTTAAATCTTATAAAAACAAAAAAAGCAGCAAAGACAACTCTGCTGCTCTACACAAACTACAAAAGCTTTATTTTCTTATCAGCTCTAAGAAATCATCGAACAAATATCGGGAATCGTGTGGGCCAGGAGAAGATTCTGGGTGGTATTGAACAGAAAAAGCTTTTTTATGTTTCAATTTTATTCCCTCTATAGTATTGTCGTTCAAATTTACGTGGCTAGCTATCACATCTTGATTGCTTGCCACATCCTTTTCGTTTATGCTAAACCCGTGGTTTTGAGATGTTATTTCAGAATGTCCTGAAATCAAGTTTTTAACAGGATGATTCAAACCCCTATGTCCATGGTGCATTTTATAGGTAGAAATTCCGCAGGCCAATGCCAACATTTGGTGTCCTAAACAAATCCCAAATACAGGAATATTGGCATCAAGTATTTGTTTTACCGTTTCGATTGCATAAGGAACCGCTTCTGGGTCACCGGGACCGTTGGATATAAAATAACCGTGTGGTTGCCACTGCTGCATTTCGGCAAATGAAGTTTTAGCTGGGAAAACCTTGCAATAAGCTCCACGATAAGCCAAGTTTTCTACAATACTTTTCTTTATTCCCAAATCCAGTGCCGCAATTTTAATTGGCGAAGAAGATTCACCAACAAAATATGGAGTCGTAGTACTTACTACAGAAGAAAGCTCCAAACCTGCCATTTTAGGAACTTTAGCCAATTGCTTTTGCAACTCATCAGCATCAAAAATTTCAGAAGAAATAATGGCGTTCATAGCTCCCTTACTACGCAAATAAGTAACTAAAGCTCTAGTATCAACCCCCGAAATACCTGATATAGCATGCTTTTCAAAATACTGTTGAAGTGACCCCTCAGCTATTCCTCTCGAATATATCTCGCTAAAATCGCGACACACCAATCCGCTAAATTTTGGTCTGTCAGATTCTTCTTCTGAATTTAAAACTCCATAATTCCCAATGTGGGTATTGGTATTAATAATAATCTGCCCAAAATAAGAAGGATCGGTATAAATCTCCTGGTACCCCGTCATACCAGTATTAAAACAAATCTCGCCACCTGTTGTTCCGATTTTCCCGATGGCGTATCCATTAAACAATGTGCCATCTTCCAATAAGAGGTAAGCTTTAGGACGATTAACGTATTTCACAAAATAGAAATTAAAGAGTTGAGATATTGGCAATCTGAAACAAAAATAAAAAAGGATTTGACCTAGAGCCAAATCCTTTTTGAAAGTTTGATATCGAAAGCATCAAATTATTCAGCTTTTTCTTCTAATGAAACTTCTGATGAATTTTCAGAATTATCAACATCTTTGTTTGTCTGTGCAACTGGCGCAGCAACAACATTATCTGTAGAAGTACCTGTAACTGTACCAGATGAAGATTTCTTGCCCCTGCGTGTTTTCTTCGCAGTTTGGATAGAAGTTTCTTTGGTATATATCGTATTAAAATCAACCAATTCGATAATACACATATCAGCGTTATCGCCAAGTCGTGAACCTATCTTGATTATACGGGTATAACCTCCTGGACGAGATGAAACTTTCTCTGAAACTTCATTAAAAAGAACCGATACAGATTTCTTGTCTTGCAAATAAGAAAAAACCGTTCTTCTTGAATGAGTTGTGTCTTCTTTAGATTTTGTTATTAGAGGCTCAACAAATTTACGCAGTTCTTTAGCTTTAGCCACAGTAGTAGTAATCCTCTTGTGAAGAATTAATGATGTAGCCATATTAGAAAGCATAGCATTTCTGTGTGCCGTCTTTCTACCTAAGTGATTTATAGAATTACCGTGTCTCATAATTTCTTATTCTTCGTCCAATCTGTATTTTACAACATCCATGCCAAAAGTAAGGTTTTTGTCAGCAATCAATTGTTCTAATTCTTGAAGTGACTTTTTACCAAAATTCCTAAATTTCATCATGTCAGATACTTCCAATGCAGCTAATTCGCCTAATGTTTTAATATCAGCTGCTTTTAAGCAGTTGTATGCGCGAACCGAGAGGTCTAAATCAGCAATGGTAGTTTTTAACAGCTTACGCATGTGTAAAAATTCTTCATCAACTGTGTTGTCTTCCTCATTTTTCACTGCTTCAAACGACATGGTTTGATCAGAAAACAAAATAAAATGTTGAATAAGAATTTT
>DMUD01000007.1 GCA_003476475.1 Cytophagales bacterium
GAACTCTTCCAACAAGCTTTCCATTTTTTCGAGTTGCGCTTTTTTGGGCAGGTTCGTCATTTCCAAAACCGAAAGAATATTTTCTTCTACACTCAAAGTCCGAAAAACCGAAGGCTCTTGAGCCAAATACCCTATTCCTTTTTGTGCCCTGCGATACATGGGCAGTTGCGTGATTTCTTCGTCTTCCAAAAATACTTTTCCTTGGTTGGGTTTAATGAGTCCTACTGTAATGTAGAAAGTCGTGGTTTTTCCTGCACCGTTTGGTCCTAATAAACCCACTATCTCACCTTGTTTCACATTTACCGAAACATTGTTTACGACCGTGCGCGATTTGTAAAGTTTGTAAAGGTTTTCTGAACGAAGAGTGAGTTTTGAAGGCGAGTCCATGCTGAAAAAGATAATTTTCTCAAAGCTACAATAAATCTATTTTTTCTTTTCACACACAGTAGGGAAATAGAAAGCATCTTGTATTATTACAAGCAAAACTTATAAAATTCGTTTTCTAAAATTAGTATATTCGCATAAGCGAATATTAAGTTTTAACTTTCTTTTAAACAATATTAATATTGCAACATACTAAAACACACCAAGTTTATGGACAAGTTTACATACATTTCCAATGCCGACCCAGTGGTGATAGACCAAATGTATCAATCCTACAAAGAGAATCCCACTTCCATAGATATTAGTTGGCAAAAATTTTTCGAAGGTTTCGATTTTTCACTTGCTAGGTATGGCGAAAACGATGGCGCCACCAAAACCAGTGAAGCCACTTCTGATGCTATTCTGGAAAAAGAAATTCAGGTGCGCACTTTTATTAATGCATATCGCAGAAGAGCACACTTACGCTCCAAGACTAATCCTGTAAGAGAGCGCAAAGACCGCAATGCACGCATCGATTTAGAAGATTTCGGATTGGGGGAAGCTGACATGGACACCAAATTTTGGGCTGGTCGAATAGTGGGGCTACAAGGTGGCACGCTGCGTCAGATTACTGAAAAACTGAAGAAGATATATTTGGGTACTATTGGGTTCGAGTACATGTACTTGCACGACCCCGAAAGGCTTAAATGGTTTCAAACGAAAGTGGAAACGGAATACCCAACCTTCCAACCTAGTTTGAACGATAAAAAAAGAATTCTGAAGAAACTGAATGAAGCAGTCATCTTTGAAAATTTCTTGCATACTAAGTATGTGGGACAAAAACGCTTTTCGTTGGAAGGTGGCGAAAGCACAATTCCAGGAATAGACCGTATCATTCAGCGCACTGCCGAATTGGGCGTGGAAGAGGTCATAATCGGAATGGCGCACCGGGGCCGATTAAATGTTTTGTGCAATATTTTGGGCAAAACGTATGAGCAGATATTCAATGAATTTGAGGGTGGCTCTACCCCCGACCTAACCATGGGCGATGGCGATGTGAAATACCACATGGGCTACAGTAGCCAAAAAAAGACGCTTTCAGATAAAATAATAAGTGTAAAACTTGCTCCAAACCCTTCGCATTTGGAGGCCGTTGACCCAGTTGTATTGGGCTACACCCGTGCACAAATAGATGATGATCATAAAGGTGATGCGAAAAAAGCCTTGCCTATTTTGATACATGGCGACGCTGCCGTGGCTGGACAAGGCATCATTTACGAAATAGCCCAAATGGCCAAACTAGAAGGCTACAACGTAGGAGGTACCATTCACTTTGTTATCAACAACCAGGTAGGTTTCACGACCGATTTTGACGATGCCCGCTCGAGCACCTATTGTACTGATGTGGCGAAGGTAATAGACGCACCTGTGTTACACGTAAATGGCGACAGTGTGGAAGATGTCTTCTTTGCGGCTTCATTGGCGGCAGAATATCGTCAAACATTCGGTCGAGATATTTTTATAGACATGGTGTGCTACCGTAGACATGGGCACAACGAAAGCGATGAGCCTAAATTCACTCAACCCAAGTTGTACAACATCATTGCCAAGCACCCAAATCCGCGCGAGATTTATGTAAAAAAACTCACAGAACGTGCCGATGTTGATGCCAAGTTGGCACAAGATATGGACGAAAAGTTCCGTAACCTATTGCAAGACAGGTTGAATTTGGTGAAACAAAAGCCTCTTCCCTATGCGCCACAAAAGCAGGAAGAAGAGTGGCTTTCGATGCGCAAATCCACACCAGTAGATTTTGACATTTCGCCAGTTACGGCCATAGGCCCAAAAGAAATTGACAAAATAGCCGATGCCCTGTGTAATGTCCCCAACGGTTTCAAGCCTTTGAAACAAATTGACAATTTGCTGAAAGACCGCAAAAAGATGTTTAAAGAAACCAAAATGCTGAACTGGGCTACGGCCGAACTTTTGGCATTCGGTTCGCTTTTGAATGAAGGAAAATTTGTTCGCATGTCGGGACAGGATGTGAAGCGAGGCACTTTCTCCTCGCGCCATGCCATTTTGTTTGATGCCGAAACCAACGAACAATACAATAGCTTGAACGCTGTTACCAACGGCGAGAATAGGCTGCGTATTTACAATTCACTGCTTTCAGAATATGGGGTATTGGGTTTTGAATATGGGTACGCCATGGCTTCTCCCAACGCACTTACCATTTGGGAAGCGCAATTTGGCGATTTTGCCAATGGGACACAGGTAATAATTGACCAGTTTGTTGCCAGTGCCGAAAGCAAATGGCAACGCATGAACAATTTGGTATTGTTGCTGCCTCATGGTTACGAAGGACAAGGTCCCGAGCACTCCAGTGCCCGATTGGAGCGTTTCTTGCAGTTGTGTGCGGAATATAACATGATAGTGGCCAACATTACTTTGCCAAGTAACTATTTCCACTTCTTGCGCAGGCAGCTGGCTTGGCCTTTCCGCAAACCGGCAGTGGTCATGTCGCCCAAATCGCTTTTGCGCCACCCTCTTTGTGTTTCTTCTTTGGAAGATTTTACCCGTGGTGGTTTTCACGAATTAATAGATGATTGGACAGTAAAACCCAAGGATGTGAAGAAAGTATTGGTTTGCAGTGGCAAAATTTATTTCGACCTGTATGCCGAACAGCAAGCCAAAAAACGGAACGATGTGGCCATTGTACGCATGGAACAATTGTTCCCGCTACCTGAAAAGCAACTCGACAACCTGATTTTGAAATACAAAGGAGCTCGGTTTATGTGGGTACAAGAAGAACCCGAAAACATGGGCGCTTGGGGATATATATTGCGAGTGTACCGAAAAATAAATTGGGAGCTTTCGGCGCGCAAAGCCAGTGCTTCGCCTGCTACAGGATATCACAAAGTACACGTGAAAGAACAAGAAGAGATTGTCAAAAAAGCCTTTGCTTAATTTTTACCTGATTATAAAAATAAAATCATGAGTTTAGAAGTAAAAGTACCCACAGTTGGGGAATCCATTACCGAAGTAACCATTGCCAAATGGCACAAGAAATCGGGAGATACAGTTGCTTTGAACGACCTTTTGTGCGAGCTAGAGTCGGACAAGGCTACTTTTGAGTTGAATGCCGAATCGGCTGGAGTGTTGGAGATAGTAGCCAAGGAAGGAGACACCGTTCCGATTGGTGCTATCGTCTGTAAGATTTCAGAAGCCAAAGTTGACGGTTCGCAGCTGAAGGTTGAAAGCAAAAAAGAAGAAAACAATAAGCAGTCAACAATAAGCAGTCAACAGTCAACGCCAAAAGTATTGGAAGTAAAAGTGCCTACAGTTGGCGAGTCCATTACCGAAGTTACTTTGGCCAACTGGCTAAAAAAAGACGGTGAAATGGTAAAACAGAACGATGTGTTGTGTGAACTGGAATCGGACAAAGCCACTTTCGAACTGAATGCGGAAACGAGTGGCATATTGCGCACTGTGGCCAAACAAGGCGATGTGTTGCCCATCGGAGCGCTTATTTGCAAAATAGAAGAAAGTTCAGTTGACAGTTCACAGTTGACAGTTGACAGTAAAAAAGCAGAGTCGGCATCTGAAAGTACTGAAAACCGTCAACCTTCAACCGTCAACTATGCAGCTGGTCATGCATCGCCGGCGGCAGCCAAAATATTGGCAGAAAAAGGAATAAATTCTTCCGAAGTGAAAGGCACAGGAGTAGATGGCCGCATAACAAAAGAAGATGCCGCCAACGCCCAAAAAGTACAAGCAACAACTGTAAAATCTGAAAATGTTTCGGTTTCAATGGGAGGTAACAGAGAATCGACTGCACAAAAAATGTCGCCGCTACGCAAAACCGTAGCCCGAAGATTGGTAGCTGTGAAAAACGAAACGGCCATGCTCACCACTTTCAACGAAGTGGACATGAAGCCGATTATGGAATTGAGGGCCAAATACAAAGATGCTTTCAAAGAGAAGCACGGCGTAGGGCTTGGGTTCATGTCGTTTTTTACCAAAGCATGTTGCGTAGCATTGCAAGAGTTTCCTGCCGTAAATGCCCAAATAAACGGCGACGAAATCATCTACAACAATTTTTGCGATGTATCGATTGCCGTTTCGGCACCCAAAGGCTTGGTAGTGCCGGTCATACGCAATGCCGAAGCAATGAACTTTGACCAAATAGAGAAGGAAGTGGTACGCTTGGCTACTCGCGCGCGCGACAACAAGTTAACCATCGAGGAAATGACGGGCGGAACCTTTACCATTACCAACGGTGGTGTGTTTGGCAGTATGCTTTCTACACCCATCATCAATGCTCCACAATCGGCCATACTTGGTATGCACAACATTGTGGAACGCCCCGTGGCAGTAAACGGACAGGTGGTTATAAAACCCATCATGTATGTGGCGCTTTCTTACGACCATCGCATTATCGACGGCCGCGAGTCGGTGGGCTTCCTAGTGCGCGTAAAACAATTGTTGGAAGACCCTACAAGATTGATATTGGGGGTATAAGTCCTCTTTTCAAATTTAAAAGCCTGCCAAAACTTATGTTTTGGTAGGCTTTTTTCGTTTAAAATGCTATTAATGGACCCATTGGGTAAAATGAATGCTTGCTAAATTATATTTATTTTGTATGTGTTTAAATACTGTATATTTGAATTGCTTTAAGAATTAATTCTTGCGGTTGTGGTACACATTCCACAAGCTACCTCCTCTCAATGAGTATAATTTGACTACCTTTACCATTCTCATTAGCAATTCCTGCTAATCATTTTCTTGAAAAACGACACCTCCCCTATGACATTTGACGATTTAGGCCTTATCGAGCCCATTCTTCGGGCTTTGAAAACAGAAGGATATACTACCCCTACTCCCATCCAAGCACAAGCCATTCCTTCTTTGCTTCAACACCGCGACTTATTGGGTTGTGCACAAACGGGTACTGGAAAAACGGCTGCTTTTGCCATTCCCATCATTCAGCTATTGCATGCCAAACCACCTGTAGAAAGAGGAAAAAAGCCGATTAAATCCTTGATTTTGACTCCCACGCGCGAACTTGCGATTCAGATTGCCGACAGTTTTGCGGCATACGGACGCTATTGCCATTTGGCTCATACGGTGGTGTTTGGCGGTGTATCGCAAAAAGCGCAAACCGATGCCTTGGGCAAAGGTGTCGATATATTGATTGCTACCCCTGGCCGCTTGCTCGACTTGATGCAACAAGGCTTTGTTCACCTTCAGCACATCGAGCTTTTTGTGTTGGACGAGGCGGACCGCATGTTGGACATGGGTTTTGTAAACGACGTGAAAAAGGTCATTGCCAAATTGCCTCCAAAAAGGCAATCGCTGTTCTTTTCGGCTACTATGCCGCCCGAAATCCAAAAACTGGCCGATACTATTTTGGTCAATCCTGTGAAGGTAGAAGTCACTCCCGTTTCGTCCACTGCCGAAAAGGTGCAACAGGCCATCTTCTTTGTGGAAAAAACCAATAAAAAACACTTGCTTCGCCACGTGCTGAAAGACACCAATTATGGCAGCATCTTGGTTTTTACGCGTACCAAACATGGTGCCGACAAGGTGGTGAAAGACTTGAACGGCGTAGGCATCAGCGCCGAGGCCATTCATGGCAACAAATCGCAAAATGCACGCCAAAGGGCGCTTTCCAATTTCAAATCGAAAGTCACAAGGGTGCTGGTAGCCACTGACATTGCCGCCCGAGGCATTGATATCGACGATTTACCCTTGGTCATCAATTACGAATTGCCCAATGAGCCCGAGACCTATGTGCATCGAATAGGACGCACGGGAAGAGCCGGAGCAAGTGGCATGGCTTTGTCTTTTTGCGATCAAGAAGAAAGGGCCTATCTGAAATTGATTCAAAAACTCATCAATAAAACTTTAACCGTTCAGGACAAACATCCTTTTTTGCCACAAGACCCTCGTTTCTTCATGGATACCGTGGCGCCCAGCAAATCGCCAAATGATAGACGACCTTCTAAAAAGACATCTCATAGAGGGGAGCACAAGCGCCCTATGAATTCTTCATCTAAAAGAGAGGAAGAAAAAAAACCTTGGTTCAGAAAGAGGTAGATTACTAGTTGGAGCAAATAATTGTTCTAATCGTACGTTTTAAAAAGTTGGCTAAATTGCCGACAAATTCGGTACAAGTGCGAAAAATCATTTTTTACAGTTGGGCAAGTATTGCGGGTTTGTTCGCAAGCCTCATTCTATATGTTTTATTAGTCCAAATAAATTTTTTGTATCTCTTTGGCGAGATGCCCACTTTCGAGAAACTGGAAAACCCCAAAAACGAAGTGGCTTCGCAATTGTATTCGGAAGACAAAGTGCTTTTGGGAAAATATTTTCGAGAAAACCGTATTCCTGTTGAATATGAAGAAATATCCCCTCTTTTTATCAATACCTTGTTGGCTACCGAAGATGCCCGTTTTTACGACCATTCGGGCATAGACTTAAAAGGTCTGATGGCGATAGTTCCATCGTTGATGGTGGGTAAAAAAAGGGGTTCAAGTACCATTTCACAACAATTGGCCAAAAACCTTTTCGATACTAGGGACGAAAAGTACGATGGTTTGTTGAGCAAGCTCCCATTGGTTCGCACGGTTATCATCAAAACGAAAGAATGGCTTACGGCCATAAAAATTGAACGCTCCTATACCAAAGAGGAAATTTTGACCATGTATCTGAATGCGGTCGATTTTGGCAGCAATGCTTACGGTGTTCAGGTGGCTTCGCAAACTTTTTTTGGCAAAAAGCCTATGGAACTCACTTATC
>DMUD01000193.1 GCA_003476475.1 Cytophagales bacterium
TGCTACAGCTAGTTCAATATCTATACCTGCTGGTAAGGAGGTGTAGGGGATGGCGCTACGAAAATCAAAATCATCTATCAATAAAATACCGTTTGCATACACATCCACCACGCTGGCAGCAGTATCTGCCGAGTTGTGTATGACTTGTACACGAGCTGTTTGAGCAAATGCAGCGGTCGTAAAGGCTGCTGTCACAATAGAGAGTAGTTTCTTTTTCATTAGTACTTATTTAGGATTAATAGTTTATTAAATTTTACTAAGCAATATTATTCTAAAATTAGTTAAAAAACAATCACAATTAGCCAAACAAAAGATTTTTATAAATAATTTTGCATCATATTTATTCTTTTAAAACTAAACAAGGTTTACACCAAATCGCTTACCCAATTCTGACAAATCGTCCATGACAGAAACCACCAATGGTATTCCAAATTGCAAACGCTTACTTTCCATATCCCGCTCCGGGTCGCCTGGTATCAATACTTTTTCACCTTCTACCGATTTGGCATTTCGGAAGGTGGCAATCCAGTTATCCATGTGCTTTTTGAATTCATCAGCAGGTCGAAAAGCATCTATGCGCATTGCACCAAGGAAATGACCTATTCCATCACCCACTGGATGGGCAGGTGGGTTTAAAAATGCTACAAAAGGAGGCACCCAAGGGCCATAGTTGGCACCAGATAGTACCGCAGAAAAAATATCGACAATAGAACCCAAACAATATCCTTTGTGGCTACCATGCTCGCGGTCGCCACCTAGCGGTAGCAATGCACCACCGTCTTTCAGTTCGTGAGGGTTGGTGCTAACCTTTCCAATATTGTTTTGTATCCAACCCGTAGGAGCTTCAGCATTTTTTCGCTGAAGTATTTCCAACTTGCCGTTGGCTGCTGTGGTGGTGGCAAAATCGGCGACAAAAGGCGGCTGCGTAAGGGCAGGCACTGCCACCGCAATAGGATTGGTGCCCAACAGCCTTTCGAGCGAATAGGTTGGTGCCACCAAAGGACTTGCATTGGTCATGGCCAAGCCTATCATATCGTGTGAAAGCGCCATCATGGCGTGGTAGCCTGCAATACCAAAATGATTCGAGTTTTTTACTGAAACCCAACCCGTACCTGCATTTTTTGCTTTTTCAATCACGAATTTCATAGCCCTAGGAGCCACGACCAAACCTAATCCTTTGTCGCCATCTACTACGGCAGTAGAAGGTGTTTCGTGTACTACTTTAATGTTGGGCTTGGCATTGATGCGTTCTTTTTCCCAAAGCCTTACATAACCCGAGAGCCTTGCTACACCATGGGAGTCTATTCCACGCAAATCGGCCGAAAGCAATACTTCGGTTGCCAGCTTTGCATCGGCTTCAGGACAGCCCATTGCCAAAAAGACATTTTCGGTAAAATGGAAAAGCTTGGAATATTCGACAGTGAATGTTTCAGACATTTATTAATTTTATTTAATGTATCTAAAATCGTGCCCAGCCTCCAATTGCACCAAAAATTCGTACATAAGTTGAATTACTTTTTCCACATCGGCCGATTGTACGGTTTCTACGGTAGTGTGCATGTATTTGAGAGGAAGCGATATCAAAGCAGACGGGACGCCTTCGTTGGAATAGGCAAAAGAATCGGTGTCGGTACCGGTCGACCTAGAGGCTGCCGCACGTTGTATGGCTATTTCTTTCTTTTCGGCTACATCCAAAATCATGTTTAGCAAATTGTTCTGAACTGCTGGTCCATAAGTAAGCACGGCACCTTTGCCACAAGCTATATCGCCACTCGTTTTTTTGTCGTAAAAAGGCGACTGCGTGTCGTGAATTACATCAGTACAAATGGCCACATGGGGGTTCAAACGTTGTGCTATCATTTCGGCACCCCGCAATCCTATTTCCTCTTGCACGGCATTCACTACATAAAGTGTAAAGGGAAGCTTGATATTATTTTCCTTCAATTGGCGTGCCACTTCAGCTATCATAAAACCACCAATGCGATTATCCAATGCACGACCTACAAAATATTTTTCGTTCATTACAAAAAAATCGGCATCGAAGGTGACTACCGTTCCCACATGGATACCCTTGGCCAATACTTCATCTTTTTTGGCACAGCCACAATCGATGCAAATATTTTTAATCGTGGGAACAGGTTCCTTTTCACTTTCACGAACGTGTATGGCAGGCCAACCAAAAACTCCTTTCACAATGCCATTTTTGGTATGGATGTTCACCCGCATAGAAGGGGCTATTTGATGGTCAGAGCCTCCATTACGCCTCACATACAAGTATCCGTCTTCTGTTATGTAGTTTACAAACCAAGAAATTTCGTCGGCATGGGCTTCAATCACTACCTTGTAATCTTGCCCAGGATTTACAACCCCAACGGCAGTGCCGTAAGCATCGGTTATTTGGTCGTCGATATACGGTTTGATGTAGTCGAGCCAAAGTCGCTGGCCACTGGTTTCAAAACCTGTGGGCGAGGCGTTGTTTAGGTATGTTTCTAGAAATTTAAGGCTAGCGTCGTTCATGAGCGTTCGGATTAAAACTGAGGACAAATATAATTTCTTCGCATGGCTTTATCCGATAAATTTACGATTAAGAATACAGCATTTTAAAACGCTGTATCTTGCGCAAAATTCAGCATCATGAAAGTCATCATCATCAATGGCCCCAATTTGAACCTGCTTGGGAAAAGAGAAACCGATATTTATGGCAAAAAAAGTTTCGACGAGTTTTTCCCAGAGCTAAAAAACAAATTTCCACATTTGGAACTTTTTCATTTTCAATCGAACGCGGAAGGGGAATTGATAGACAAATTGCATGAAGTTGGTTTCAGCTATGATGGAATTATTGTCAATTTTGGCGCTTATACCCATACCTCTATTGCGTTGAGCGATGCGATAGCTGCCATAAACACACCTGTCGTAGAAGTACACATTTCAAATATTCACGCTAGGGAAGAATTCCGACATAAAAGCTTTACGGCTGCTAAAGCAAAAGCCTGCTTGACAGGTTTTGGTTTATATGGCTATGAAATGGCCTTGCACTATTTCATGCAGTCATAAAGAAAAAAACCAACCCACCCAGGTTCGTTGTAGCAAGATTCGAAAGGCAAGCCAAACAATACAATTATTTAACTAGGCTGTTTGGAGTATTCGCACCCAAATCCTATATTTGCAACCCTTTATTAAAAAACCAAGGCATGAAAAGGACATTCCAACCCTCGAACCGTAAAAGAAGAAACAAGCATGGTTTCCGTGAGCGCATGTCGACCGTGGGTGGTCGCAATGTCATTAGAGCAAGACGTGCCAGAGGTAGAAAAAAATTGTCGGTTTCTAGTGAAAAACGTCATAAGGCCTAATTGATGGCTGGCGAAAAAAAAAACTAAACCGTAAAAATAGCCTTTCAGGAAAAAGTCAAATTGACTTAGTATTCTTGAAAGGCTCAAATTTTTTTATATACCCCTTCCGTTTCAAGTTTCTATCAATAAAAGAAACCACAATATCTGAAAAACTTGTCCTGTTTTCGGTAAGCAAGCGTAACTTTAAAAAAGCCACCACCCGAAACCTGGTTAAAAGGCGAATGCGAGAAGGGTACCGCCTAAACCAAACCATGCTTCACACGAATGAAACACTACATTTGGCCATGATATATTCAGCCAAAGAAGTACACGATTTTCGTTTTATAGAAGAAAAACTAATTTTAGGTTTGAAACGTTTATCAGAAAAGCTTTCTCCTACTTCTGCATCATGATTTACAAAAAAACAAAATGGCTATCCATAGCAATTGTCTCCGCCACGCTTCTTTCTCTTTTTTCATTTACCAACGCCAACGAAAAGTTTTTTGAGATAGCCAAAAGCCTCGACATCTTTACCACGTTATATAAAGAGGTAAATTCATACTATGTCGACGAGGTAAATCCTACACAATTCATGAAAACAGGCATTGATGCCATGCTTGAATCGCTCGACCCCTACACCAATTACATACCCGAAGACGAGATTGAAGACTACCGCACCATCACCACAGGCCAGTACGCAGGAGTGGGCGCTGTTATTGGCAAAAGAGGTGAAAAATCAATCATACTCATGCCTTATGAAAATTTTCCAGCTCACAAAGCAGGCCTAAAAGTAGGCGATGAACTGATAGAAGTGGACGGTATTTCGGTTAAAAACAAAGGCACGAGCGAAATAGGTAAACTACTTAAGGGAGCCGCCGGCACCGAAGTAAAAGTAACCTATCACCGCTACGGACAAAAAGAAAATGTTCAAGTTGTGCTCATCCGCGAAAAAATCAAGGTGGAAAACATCCCCTACTACGGAATGTTAAACAATGAAGTGGGCTATTTGCACCTCACCGATTTTACTTCATCAGCATCTAAAGACATTAAAGATGCCTTGCAAAAAATGAAAGAACAAGGCGCTAAAAAACTTGTTTTCGACCTGCGCGACAATCCTGGTGGACTGCTAAACGAAGCCATTGCCATTGCCAATATCTTCATTCCCAAAGACAAAGAAATTGTAAGTACCAAAGGAAAAGTATCGGAATGGAACAAAACCTATATGTCGCTAGATGCACCAATCGATACCGAAATGCCCATAATTGTTCTAACAAGTGGCCGTAGTGCCTCGGCTTCTGAAATTGTTTCGGGAGTGTTGCAAGACTACGATCGTGGCGTGCTCATAGGACAAAAAACATTTGGAAAAGGATTGGTGCAAGCCACCCTGCCTTTGGCGTACAACGCAGAGCTAAAAATTACCACAGCCAAATATTATACTCCAAGTGGCCGTTGCATACAGGCTATCGATTATTCCAACAGAAAAGAAGATGGCTCTGCCACGAAATTTGCCGACTCGCTCAGAAAAGAATTTAAAACATTAGTGCATGGACGCAAAGTATATGATGGAGCAGGCATAACCCCAGACAAAGAAATTGAAAGACCCGTTTATGCCCCTATTACTCAAAGCCTCATCGAAAAATCATTGATTTTTGATTATGCTACTCTATATTCAACTGAACACAAAAGCATAGCTGCCGCACGCGACTTCAAAATATCGGACGACGAATACAGCAAGTTTGTTTCATGGTTAAAAGACAAAGAGTATGACTATACCACCAAAGTAGAAATGAATATCGATGAAATGATTAAAAATGCGAAAAAGGAAAAGTATTACGATGGTATAAAAGAAAAAATCGAAGCACTGAAAAATGAGATTAAACACAACAAAGAGCACGATATCATAAAGTTTAAAGAAGACATCAGACAAGAACTCGAGAGCGAGATTGTATCCCGTTATTATTTGCATAGGGGCGCTATTGAATATTCTTTCAACCACGACGTGGACGTGAAAGAAGCCCTTCGCCTTTTTGCCAACATGGACGAATACCACAAAATATTGAAAGGAACGAAATAATTGTTGCGAGTGAGGGTATCGGGTGGTTAGTAAATAGCAGAAATCGGTATGGAAAACTCTCACAACCCACCACTCAAAACCCATAACTTGATATTGTCGGTCGACACCTCTACCAAAGTTTGTTCGGTGGCCATACATGAAAACGGATTGTTATTGGCCAATGTTGAACAATTTGAGGAAAATTCACACGCAGAAAGATTGGCTTTACTCATTCAAGAGGTGTGCAATATTGCCAAACTAAAACTGCATCAAATAGATGCTTTTGCATTGGCCAAAGGGCCAGGTTCTTACACTGGCTTGCGCATTGGCTCATCTACGCTAAAAGGGCTTTGTTTCGCTTTGGAAAAGCCCCTTATTGCCATAGGCACCTTGCGTATGATGGCCGAAGGAATGTTTCAGATGGCGGATGATGATACTTTGGTTTGCCCAATGATCGATGCAAGGCGTATGGAAGTGTACACCGCTGTGTACGATTCCAAAGGAAACACCATACTGCCCGAACAAGCCATGATTGTGGACGAAAACAGTTTTTCGACGCTATTTGCACAACATAAAATCTTGTTTGCCGGAAATGGAGCGGAAAAATGCAAGCCTATTTTCACAAACAAAAATGCCCATTTTGTCTCGGACTATCATCCTTTTGCCAAAAATATGGGTGAATTGGCCTTTCAATCCTACAAAGAAAAAAAATTTGCCGATGTGGCGTATTTTGAACCCGAATATTTGAAAGAGTTTTACACGACTGCAAAATCAAAGGGCTAAAACATAAATTTAAATTTATGTTTTAGCCCTTTGCATGTGATTACACATCCACTCTTGCGTATTTGGCATTTTTCTCAATGAAATCCCTGCGTGGAGGAACTTCATCGCCCATGAGCATTGAAAACAAATGGTCGGCCTCGGCAGCAGAATCAACGGTGACGACTTTCAATGTCCTGGTTTCGGGATTCATGGTCGTTTCCCAAAGTTGCTCTGGGTTCATTTCGCCCAAACCTTTATAGCGCTGAATGCCAACGCTTTCTTCTTTGCCATCTTTGGCCAATTCGCGTACAGCTTGTTCGCGTTGTTGTTCGGTCCAACAGTAGCGTATTTCCTTGCCCTTTTTTACTTGGTACAAAGGCGGTTGAGCAATGTATATGTATCCTTTGTCTATCAAATCCTTCATATAGCGATAAAAGAAGGTTAGGATAAGGGTACGGATGTGACTACCGTCCACATCGGCATCGGTCATGATGATGATTTTGTGGTAACGAAGCTTTTCAATGTTCAAGGCGCGATTATCGTCGTCGCGGCCAAAACGCACACCTAGAGCTGTAATCATGTTGCGAATTTCTTCGTTTTCGTAAATCCTATGCTCTTGGGCTTTTTCTACGTTCAATATTTTACCGCGCAAAGGCAAAATGGCTTGAAAAGCACGACTGCGCCCTTGTTTGGCAGAACCTCCAGCTGAATCGCCCTCGACCAGGTACAATTCGCAAATGGCAGGATCGCTCTCCGAACAATCGGCGAGTTTTCCAGGCAAACCCGTTCCCGAAAGAACACTTTTGCGTTGCACCATTTCCCTGGCTTTGCGTGCTGCCTGACGGGCTTGTGCTGCCAAGATGACCTTACCTACAATAAGTTTTGCTTCTCTTGGGTTTTCCTCCAAGTACAAGGACAACATTTCGCCTACGACCACGTCCACAGCACCCATTACTTCGTTGTTACCCAACTTTGTCTTGGTTTGCCCTTCAAACTGTGGTTCTTGTACTTTCACCGAAATTACAGCTGTAAGCCCTTCACGAAAATCATCTCCTGTTATTTCTACTTTAGCTTTTTCAAGTAATCCCGACTTGTCCGCATAGGCTTTTAGGGTACGAGTTAGTGCCCTACGAAAACCTGCCACATGGGTGCCTCCCTCGTGCGTGTTAATGTTGTTTACATACGAGACCACATTTTCTTGGTACGATGTGTTATAACTAATGGCCACCTCGACAGGTACGGGTGGCTTTTCATTTTCGACATACAGTGGCTCGGGAATGAGTATTTCTTTGGTATCGTCCAAATAACCGACAAACTCTTTCAGTCCACCTTCAGAGAAAAACAACTCATAACGAGGTTGGCCTTTCTCGTCCAATTCACGCAAATCTGTTAAATGAATAGATATTCCTTTGTTTAGGTACGACAACTCGCGCAATCGCGTGGCCACTGTTTCATATTTGTATTCGGTAGTGGTAAAAATGGTGTCGTCGGGCTGGAAAGTGACCGTTGTTCCTCTTTTTTCAGTGTTACCTACTACTTTTACCGAATATAGTGGTGCGCCTTTAGAATATTCTTGTTCCCAAATTTTACCCTCGCGGTACACATTTACTTTCAAATGGGTGGAAAGGGCATTGACACAGGAAACACCCACGCCATGTAAACCACCAGAAACCTTATAGGAATCTTTGTCGAATTTACCACCAGCGTGAAGTACCGTAAGCACCACTTCCAAAGCAGAACGCCCTTCTTTGGCGTGCATATCGGTAGGAATACCACGACCATTGTCTTCGACCGTGATAGAGTTATTTTCGTTGATGGTGACTTTGATTGTGTCGCAATGGCCAGCAAGAGCTTCGTCGATAGAGTTGTCCACTACCTCCCAAACCAAGTGATGAAGACCTTTTACGCCAATGTCGCCTATGTACATGGCAGGTCTTTTTCTTACTGCCTCTAACCCTTCTAGAACCTGAATACTGTCTGCAGAATAACCTTTGACTTCTTCTTTGCTTACGCTCATTAAAATGTATTTTAATCAGGTAAAAATATGGAAAAAAAGCATGGGAAGCAATTTGCTTCAACTACCTGTAAAATGAGCAATTCGCTTCTCTAAAAAGGCCATTACGCCTTCTCTAAAATCGGAAGAAGCAGTACAAACAGAAAAATTTTGAGTCTCCACTTCATATCCGTCTGGATGCATCGCTTTGTTTGCTGCCGCAATTGTTTGCGCTACCGCAATAGGTGGCTTGGCCACTATCTTAGCCATTAATTTAAGAGCAAATGGCAATAGTTCAGCTTTCGATACCACATAGTTGACCAAGCCAATCTGCAACGCTTTTTGAGCATCTATCTTATCGGCGGTGAGCATCAACTCCAAAGCATTCCCTTTTCCAATTAAACGAGTTAAACGCTGTGTGCCCCCATACCCCGGAATAATACCCAAATTGATTTCGGGCTGTGCAAAAAAGGCATTTTCGGAAGCAATTCTTATGTGGCAGGCCATTGCCAGTTCACAACCACCCCCCAAAGCAAAACCGTTTACTGCGGCAAGCACGGGCTTGGTACAATTTTCAATCTGAAAAAAAATGTCTTGTCCTTTTTTGGAGAGCAATTTTCCAATAGGCCCATTCATTTCCAAAAATTCACTGATATCGGCACCTGCTACAAAAGACTTTTCTCCTTCGCCCGTTACTATCACGGCTCTTATATTTTCATTTTGTTCAACCCATTTAAAACAGGCGGAAACTTCGTCCATCGTGGCTTTGTTGAGTGCATTTAGTTTCTCGGGGCGTGAAACAGTCAATATCAAAATCGAATCCTGAATTTCTGTTTTGAGGTTTGTAAATATCATATATGCGACAACAGTTAAATAATTGAATACAAAATATAAAATTATTTTAATTTAATATCTCGAATTGAATTAAAGCCAAGTTCCATTTCAAATTAAAATAAAATTACAAGGGAATATAAGATGTCATCTGTCGTGGACAATAACTACACAGATTTCAGGAAAAAACTTTAAATTTTCAACTGTATTGTGTAGTATCGATAAGGTGAAAAATAATGCTCTCAGACGAGTTTTATTAGTTCTTGACAATTTTTTGGGTAATTCTTTTGCCAGATTGATTTTCTACATCGACCAAATAAATTCCTTGTGGATGTGTAGCCAATGAAATAGGAATCGCATTAAGTCCTTGGTTTATTTGGTGATTTTTAGCGTAAATGACGCTTCCCACTGTTGAAACAATTTTTATTTTTATATCCTCGTTCTTGCCTGAACTGTATTCTATTGAAATTCTGTCAGTAGTAGGGTTAGGGAATATTTTGGTGATAAAATTATTACTTTCTGAATCTTCCGAAGAGGTAATTACACATTCTATTTTACCAGTGTTGCCACCCACGCATCTATTACACTTATCAATAAATGCCGTTCCTGCTATAGTACCATTACAATCAACACAAGACTTTGTAATTTTAATAGAATAGTCTTCTACTTCCCCAGGGAAATCTCCACAAGGGATACCAACTGCTGGTAAGTTAAAATGATATACATTTCGTATTCTCATCGTAAAATTACCTTCTACATCTGAAGGAACTAAAATATTGGCAGAAGTAATATTGTTTTTAAAAGCTGGAAAATTTGTGCGTTCTGTATCTTCAAAAACACCGTTACGATTCCAGTCAACCCATGCATGGGAAAAATTTAGAGGAAATGCCCAATTTAATTTAACAGTAACCTGAATATTTTGACAAGGCGAAAAAGTATGGATTAAATTT
>DMUD01000215.1 GCA_003476475.1 Cytophagales bacterium
CTAAATATGGTGATGTAAACGAAGAAGTGGGTGATGAGATAGAAACCATTACACACGACACGCTATCACTTGACTTGTCGAAGTATATTTATGAGTACATAGGTTTGGAGATACCTTACAAGAAGCTGCACCCAAGATTTAGAGAGCAAATTTCCAATGATGACCATGACCCGTTGGTGTATCAAACGGAAACATACAAAAAATTAGACATTGAGGATGACATAGATCCTCGTTGGAAAACATTATTGAAACTAAAAAATAATTAATACAGAAGAAAATGGCACATCCTAAGCATAGAATATCCAAAGCAAGGAGAGATAAAAGAAGAAGCCACCACAAGGTAGCTGACAAGGCGATTGCCATCTGTCCAACTACTGGAGTACCTCATTTGTACCACAGAGCCCATTGGCACGAAGGCAAGCTTTACTACAAAGGTAAAGTGGTCATAGATAAAGCCGCTACGGTTTAATTTTTCCTTTTAATTGATGAAGATTGCAGTAGATGCAATGGGTGGCGACCACGCACCCAAAGTGGTAGTGGAAGGTGCTTTGCTTGCCAGCAAGGAATTATCATCCGATGATTCTATTCTACTCATTGGTATTGAGGAAGTTATTAATGCCCAATTAAATATTTTGGGAGGTAAGCCAAGCAATATATTTGTAGTGCATGCTTCTGAAGTAATTGGAATGGAAGAGTCGCCCACAAAAGCTATCCCTCAAAAAAGAGATTCTAGCATCGTAAAAGGTTTTGAATTGCTTGCGACCAATGAAGCAGATGTCTTTTGCAGTGCTGGCAACACCGGTGCGATGCTTGTCGGCGCTATGTTCACTATTAAACCTATAGATGGCATTTCAAGACCA
Source organism: Cytophagales bacterium (assembly GCA_003476475.1). Lineage (GTDB taxonomy): Bacteria > Bacteroidota > Bacteroidia > Cytophagales > UBA9547 > UBA9547. The sequence continues at coordinate 861 of DMUD01000215.1, forward strand.
GGAATCGCTGGTTTTATACCCAGGGAAAATGGGAAATATGGCATATTGATGGATGTAGGTGCAAATGCCGATTGCAAGCCCGAAACGCTAGTTCAGTTTGCCGAAATGGCGAGCATATTTGCAACCGATCTTTATGGAATTGAAAATCCTAAAGTGGGGTTGATAAATGTTGGAGAAGAGGAACAAAAAGGGTCAATATTGGCACAATCGGCTTTTCAATTATTGAAGCAAAATTCAAACATTAATTTTGTTGGGAATATTGAAGGAAGAGATATTTACAGCGACAAATCGGATGTAATGATTTGTGATGGGTTTACTGGAAATGTCATTCTTAAATCGGCAGAGGCAGTATATCCTTTAATGAAAAAAAGAAATTTTGTGGATGCTTTTGTAAACATGTTCAACTGGCAATATGTGGGAGGGAGCCCAATTTTGGGAGTAAACGGGAATGTAGTCATAGGTCACGGGTCTTCTTGTGAAGTTGCCATAAAAAACATGATACTTCTTTCTGAGAAAATTGCACAGTCTGAAATATCAAATAAAATAAAACAAGCCTTCAACAAGGTGAATTTTTAGTTATAACTGATGTCAAATAAAATAAGAGCCGCCATCACAGGCGTAGGAGGATATGTTCCCGAGTACGTTTTGACGAACAAAGAGCTCGAGGGTTTTGTAGAAACGAACGACGATTGGATTACCTCTCGTACGGGAATCAAGGAAAGAAGAATTTTGAAAGGCGAAGGATTGGGCACTTCCCACATGTGTGAGAAAGCAGTAAAAGAACTGCTGGCAAAAACCAACACCGACCCCAAAGAAGTGGACATGATTTTGTGTGCCACCGCTACTCCCGATTTTATTTTCCCTGCTACTGCCAATTTGGTTTGTGACATGATTGGGGCGTCCAATGCCTTTAGTTTTGATTTGCAAGCAGCTTGTTCGGGCTTTTTGTATGGCTTGGTCACAGGAGCACAGTTTATCGAAACGGGGAAATACAAAAAAGTAATCGTGATAGGAGCCGACAAAATGTCTTCTATTATTGATTATCAAGACAGAAAAACTTGTATCATTTTTGGTGATGGGGCTGGTGCTGTGATGTTGGAACCCAGTACCGACGAAACTGGTTTGCAAGACAGTATTTTACGCACAGATGGTGCCGGTTTACCATACCTTCACTTGAAAGCAGGGGGAAGTAGAAGACCTTCTTCTATAGAAACTGTGCAAAATAGAGAGCATTACGTATTTCAGGAAGGTGCCACCGTTTTCAAGTTTGCCGTTACCAACATGGCAGGTGTGTCGGCCGAAATTATGGAACGGAACAATCTCACTGCCGATGATGTAGCGTATTTGGTACCTCATCAGGCCAACCGTCGCATAATCGATGCTACAGCTGAAAGAATGGGGGTAGGTAGCGAAAAGGTTTTGATAAATATAGGCAAGTACGGCAACACTACCGCTGCTACCATACCGCTAGTACTTTGGGATTTTGAAAAAAAATTCAAAAAAGGCGACAACATTATCATGGCAGCTTTTGGTGGAGGTTTTACTTGGGGTGCTTGTTATTTAAAATGGTCTTACAATTCTAATTAATACAAATGGCATCTACGGCAGATTTTAAAATTGGCCTTTGCTTACAGTTCAATAGCGACTTGTTTACGATTGTGGATTTCCAACACGTAAAACCAGGAAAAGGTCCGGCTTTTGTCAGAACAAAATTGAAAAGTTTGACTACAGGCAAAATAATTGACCATACTTTCAATGCTGGCGTTAAAGTGGACACAGCGCGTATAGAAACAAGGCCACATCAGTTTCTTTTTAAAGACGATAGCGGCTTCACTTTCATGGACAGTGAGTCGTTTGAACAAGTGGTTATTCCAGAGAAGCTTGTAAATGGCTCACAGTTTCTGAAAGATGGTCAGGAGGTGAATATCATGTTTCATGCTGAAACAGAAAGGCCTTTATCTTGCGACCTGCCTCCATTTGTCAATTTGCAGGTAGTGTACACCGAGCCGGCTGTAAAGGGAAATACTTCTTCCAATGCGATGAAGAGTGCCACTTTGGAAACAGGTGCCATCATCAATGTGCCACTATTTATCGACCAAGATGAAATGATAAAAGTAGACACGCGTGACGGTTCCTACTCAGAAAGAGTAAAATAAATATGGTTTTAACGGTTTTTTTAACCTAAACTTGAAACCACAAAATAACTCAGGTATCAAACGAGATTAAAGGATTAGTCAAAAAAATATTATGAAACCTAAAGAATTTCAAGAATTATTAGACTTCATCGCAAAATCAGGACTTGCCGAAGTAAGTATAGAAACAGATGCCTATAAGGTAGCTGTGAAACGCGATTCTGTGGTAGGTACTCCTGTGGTGCAAACCGTGCATGCACCAGTTGCGGTTGCGGCACCAGCGCTTCCTCCTGCAGCCAAGCCTAAAGAAGAAACAAAGCCTGTTTCTAATTCTGAAGACAAGTATTTAACCATAAAATCTCCCATGATTGGTACGTTTTATCGTACAGCCAATCCTGAGATGGAACCATTTGTAAACATAGGGGACATGATTAGCAAAGGTCAAACTGTTTGTATTATTGAAGCTATGAAACTGTTCAATGAAATAGAATCCGATCTTTCGGGCAGGATTGTTAAAATTTTGGTTGAAAATGCGACACCGGTTGAATACGATCAACCGTTGTTCTTGGTCGATCCTTCATAAGGCTATTTTATTCTCATATATTAATCACTAATCGTCATAAAAGGTGTTTAAAAAAGTATTGATTGCCAATAGGGGCGAAATAGCGTTGCGTGTAATTAGAGCATGTAAAGAGCTTGGAATCAAAACGGTAGCAGTTTACTCTACAGCCGACAAAGACAGTTTGCACGTAAAATTTGCCGACGAGGCAGTGTGTATCGGCCCAGCGCTTAGTTCTCAGCCTTCTTTGAACGTACCCAATATAATAGCTGCTGCCGAA
>DMUD01000185.1:0-2979 GCA_003476475.1 Cytophagales bacterium
GGAACCTGTAGCCAAACCCAACACGCAGTTTTTGCCTTCAGAAGCTTTTGCGCGAATCGCGGATGCAATTTCTTGAGCTATCGCTTTGGAAGCAAGTTCAGATGAAGCGAAGATTTTGGTTTTCAATCGTTCGAATGAAGAAGTCATTTGCATTTCAAACATTATTATAGGTTACAAACAAATATATTTTTATAAACCTGTAAATCCCCAAAAGGGATAAAAAGGTATTAATGGTTTTGAAGAGTTTTTTCCCAGAAATAAAAACATTTCTCCTACCAAAAACTCAACAAATATCTAGCTTTAAAAAACAAAGCCTTATATGGTCTGCAAATATATATGTCTTGCTTTAAAAAGTTCAATTTTTATTTGCAGATTTTTTAGCTTATTTCGGGTTTCTAAGTCAATTTTTAAATAAATAAACAACATATAATGGACATTTTCGTTGGAAGTCTCCCATTCAAAATGGATGAAAAAGAACTGAAAGCTCTTTTCGAAAATCTAGGACAAGTGGATTCAGTAAAAATTATCATTGACAAGGTAACCCGGCAAAACAAAGGTTTTGGTTTTGTGACCATGCCAAACGAAAACGAAGCTATTAAGGCCATTGAAGAATTGAATGGCTTTGAAATAATGGGTAGATGTATTGCCGTTTCTCAATCTGTAAAAAGAGACCGAGACAATCCGCCGCCTTTTAGAGAAGGAAAAAAACGCGGTGATAGTTTCAACAAAAACTTTTTTAAAGACCGTGCTAGAAAAAAGTAGAAAATTTCATGAACGGTTTACAATTCATGCATTTTTTCATTTTTCCTGAAGCGCAAGTGTGAGACCGATTTATAAGGCAAGCTACCGTTCAAATAATCCTCGATTTCTCGCAAAGATGTTTCGTCCATAAATTTCATTAAGGGTTGGGGTACCCTGGAAATATTTATGAGTGCAGGCAAGATTTTTTTGTCCCAATAGTCTTGCAGCATATCCAAATCTTCGGGCAATATTTTTTTTCTGCAAGAGGGCGAACCGCATGCACAACTAAAACCCTGTTCCAGATTAAAAAGACCATAATCGTCAGTAATCTCCTCTCCCGGCTGTATGTCTCTTATAGCCAATTCGAAACCGTAACCAGTACTAATTGTGTTGGGTTCGCAACTATGATTAATGTGTTTAGCCTGATCCCAACTAATAATGTAATGGCCTTTCTCGTTTATGTATGAATACTTATCAATAATTTGTCTCATCACCTCATTGTTCAACAAATATTGATTGGGCGACAAATCTATTTCCAAACTATCTTTTACATAAGTGAGCGTACCTTTGGGAATAAATTGAGTGGCAAAAATACCTGAACCTATTAAAGGATTCAAAAACTTAAGTGAGGTATCTGGATGAATCATCGTTTTAGAGTAGAAAACAGACTGGTTTGGCTATCACATACTAAAATATCTAGAAACTTTTGCATCCCCTATTTATCATTCAATTATAGAATTTATTTTTCAAAATCAGTAATTTGTTGAGATTTATGACCAAGTCTGTTTTTTCAGCGTATTAGTAAAAAACAAAGAATTCAACCATGATATCGCAACTGCTTTTCATCGCATGTTTGGGCATTTGTGCCTATTTTTTAACGAAAAATATTCGAAACATTATTCGAAACATTTTGCTAGGAAAACCAAAAGAAATGGATGGGGCAAAATGGGACCGTTGGAAGATGGTCTTGTTAATCGCTTTTGGACAAAAAAAGATGTTTGCACGTCCTATTTCAGCTCTTTTGCATTTATGTGTATATGTAGGGTTTGTCATTATAAACATCGAAGTTTTAGAAATTGTGACAGATGGCTTGTTGGGAACACACCGTATCTTATACCCCGTACTAGGTAGTTTTTACAGTATTGTTATCAATTTCTTTGAAATGCTTGCCATTTTGGTCATTTTGGCTTGTGTCATTTTTCTTTTGAGAAGAAATGTTTTGAAACTACCTCGCTTCACAATGAGTGAAATACGCCAATTTCCTTTATTGGACGCTAACCTCATCTTAATAGTAGAAATTGTTTTGATGTTTGCCTTTCTGAACATGAATGCTACCGACTACTTGCTTCAAAGTAGGAATGTAGAACATTATGCGTCTACCGGTCCGTTTATTTTTAGCCATTTTTTTAGTCCCTTGTTCGAAGGCCTTTCCACTTCCCAACTTGTATTTGCCGAACGTTTTTTTTGGTGGGCACACATTATAGGTATCATGCTCTTTGCCAATTACTTGCCATTTTCAAAACATCTGCATATTGCGATGGCATTCCCCAATACCTATTATTCCAATTTGGAAGCAAAAGGGAAATTGAAAAACATGCCTATTGTAACACGTGAAGTAAAAACCATGTTGGGAGTTCCTTTGGATGAGGTAGAAAAAAAGCAGGCAGAATCGAACGAGATAGGACGTTTTGGGGCGAAAGATGTGACAGATCTCACTTGGAAAAACCTAATGGAAGCCTATACTTGTACCGAATGTGGCCGGTGTTCTTCGGTATGCCCAGCCAACATCACAGGCAAAAAATTATCTCCTCGCAAAATCATGATGGACACTCGCGACCGAATGGAAGAGATTGGACGCAACATCGACAAAAATGGTCATTTCTTGGAAGATGGAAAATCCTTATTCGGAAACTATATAAGTTCTGAAGAACTTTTAGCTTGCACCACTTGCAATGCTTGTGCGGAGGCTTGCCCCGTGAACATCGACCCTTTAGACATTATTGTGCAGCTACGCCGCTATCGTGTAATGGAAGAAGCCAAAGCACCCGACAGTTGGAATGCAATGTTTGCCAACTTGGAAAACAATCAAGCACCATGGAAATTTTCACCAAGCGATCGTTTCAACTGGGCTAATCAATAATATGAATATATTTTATTGATTATTGTGCAGTCTCAAAGTGCTATCTTTGCGTAATTAGAACATTGCATGACTTTTGTTGTTTGTTGTTTGTTGTTGTT
>DMUD01000185.1:3208-3401 GCA_003476475.1 Cytophagales bacterium
TTGCGTAATTAGAACATTGCATGCTTTCATTTTTTAACAAACTCAGCAACCTTCAGCTTCGCATAATAGCGGCAATTATCGGTGGTAGCATTGTAATTAATGCCATTTATTGGAGTGATTGGTCTTATTTCATGCTGTTTCTGTGCATATGCTTTTTGGCGAATTTGGAATTTTACGATTTGCTCATAAACGA
>DMUD01000185.1:3751-3957 GCA_003476475.1 Cytophagales bacterium
AAAAAAAAACCCAACAAATACCTCGGAACTTTCATTGGACTTACTACTTACGTGGTTGTTTTCCTTGTCGAAAAAGAGATATTGCCCAGCATTTTGCTTATTCTACTGTTTCCGCTTTGTGCCTTGCTATTTATTTATGAACTGTATTTCAGCAACAAAAAACCTTTCAACAATGTAGCGTACACGCTTTTGGGAGTGCTTTACGT
>DMUD01000185.1:4299-4448 GCA_003476475.1 Cytophagales bacterium
ATTCCTTTTTCTTTAATGCACATTGCCACATTCAACCATGGAAGATATAGTTGGCAAATATGTCTTGGATGTCTTTTTTTGTTGTGGGCAAGCGATACTGGCGCCTATTTTGCAGGAAAAAATTTTGGTAAAACAAAACTATTTCCTCG
>DMUD01000312.1 GCA_003476475.1 Cytophagales bacterium
TGCCGTTTCCTCTTGCGCCTTTATTGCCGAAATGGCAGCCTACTACAAAGACAAAGGTAAATCGCTGTACGAAGTACTTCAAGAAGTATATGTAAAGCATGGCTTCTACAAAGAAAAACTCATTTCCATCACGAAAAAAGGGAAATCGGGAGCCGATGAAATCAAACAAATGATGAAAGACCTGCGTGCAAATCCGCCAAAAAAACTAGGAGGCGCACGATTGGTGAAACTAATGGACTATGAGATGCAAACCGAAACAGATTTGCTAAATGGCTCCAAAAAACCCATTCATTTGCCAAAATCAGATGTGCTACAGTTTGTAATGGAAGACGGCAGCAAAGCATCGGCACGACCATCGGGCACTGAACCCAAAATCAAATTCTACTTTAGTGTAAAGGAACATTTAGCTTCTGCCAGCCAATATGAAGCAGTTTCAAAAAAATGCGACGAAAAGATTGAGCAGACAATTAAGGACTTAGGATTTTGAAAATCGCATCGTTTAAATTGTTTTTTTACAAACAAAAACTATGATTTTCAGAGGTCTTGCTCTGCTTTTCTTGGCATTCTGTTTCAACTCTCAAAAAACATATTGTCAGCCATTTGGTGGCCACCCTTTCAGTCAAAGATGGAAGCAGATAAATACAGACACGGTACGCATCATCTTTGCAACTGGCTTCGAAAAACAAGCCAGCCGAATAGCCCGAATTGAACATGCTTTGGCCGCAAATTCCTCGCTTTCACTTGGAAAAAAATTTGGAAAAATAAACATCGTGCTCCAAAACCGCACCATGGAAGCCAATGGATATGTGGGGCTTGCACCTTTTCGATCCGAATTTTACACCACACCGCCACAAAATGCACACTTACTTGGGTCTTTATCATGGCTCGATTTATTGGCTTTGCACGAATACCGCCATGTGCAACAAGACCTAAATTTCAATAAGGGTTGGAACAGGGCTTTATACTATTTAAGTGGTGAAATGGGTTGGGCGTTGGGGAATAACCTTGCTATACCAAATTGGTTTTTTGAAGGCGATGCAGTACTGAACGAAACTCGATTTACAAAACAAGGACGTGGCCGCTTGCCCGCATTTTATAATGAATACAGGGCTTTGTTTATCGACAAAGTTCGGTATTCCTATGCCAAAACCCGTAATGGTTCTTTCAAAGATTTTGTGCCAGACCACTACAAATTTGGGTATTTGATGTGCCTTCAGGCCAACGAAAAATTCGGTGAGGAGGTGTGGAAGAATACTACCCAAAACACCTTTTGCAGGCTGCCTCTGTATCCTTTTTCAAGAGCTTTGAAGAAAAATACGGGGATTACTACCAAAAAGCTTTACGTAGAAACACTCGACAATTTCGACCAAAAAAGTGTTGCACAACTAGCCAAACCTGACGACAGCGAAATTTTAAACAAAACACAAAAGAACACTTTCACCCATTACCAATACTCCTATTTTTTACCCGACTCAACTGTGTTGGCACTTAAAAAAGCATTCAACCAAATACCCACGTTAGTACTTATAGACGGGGAAAAAGAAGAAAAAATCAGTCCACAAGGCTATACCCAACACGACTACATTTCGTACCGCAATGGCTATGCTACTTGGACCGAAAGCAGTTTTCACCCTAGATGGGGCTGGCGAAACTATTCCGACATAGTGTCACTAGACCTGAAAACGAAAGAAAAACAGCGCATCACGCACCGTACTAAACTTTTCGCCCCCGATATTTCACCTAACAATATGCAATTTGCTGCAGTGGAAATAGACGAATTGCAAAATAATCGCTTGGTGTTGGTAGAAAAACTTTCTGGTAAAATTGAAACCCGATTGCCCAACCCCGGAAATCTTTATTATTCCTTTCCGAAATGGGACGAAACAGGAAAATATATTTATGTATCTGCCAGAAACGAGAAAGGACTTTCGGCAATAATGAAAATAGAGGTGGGAAGCGGAAAAAGAGACACGATTGTCCCTTTTCTAAACCAACCTATCGGTCAATTGAGCATTGCTGGAAAATATGTAGTGTACACTGCTGCTTATCAGGGCTTTGACAACTTACACGCATACGACAGCGAAACAAAGAAATATTACCGAATTAGCCATGGGCTGGTTGGGCATTATGAACCCTCGGTAGCTGCCAAACAAGAGGCTATTACATTTAGCCAATTCACCTCTAAGGGCAACAACTTACGTCTTATTCCTTTCGATACTGCCAAATGGGAAAACGCTTCGCCTGCTGGTCTGGATGAACTACCGCAGTACCATTCAAAACTTTTTGATCAAAATGGATTCGATTTGCCCTTGAAAGTAGATACTACCACCCTGCCTGCCACCCGATACAAGCAAATAAAACACTTGGTTTACTTGCACAGTTGGGGACTTCGCACCAGCCACCCTAGTTATGGCCTTTTTCTTACTTCCAAAAACATTTTAAACAATACTGCGATAGAATTGGGCAGCGAATACAATGCCAATGAAAACACCTTTCGCCAATCGGGCAATGTGACCTATGGGGGCTTTTATCCGATGCTGAGTATTGGGTCACAAAATGGCAACCGTAGCTACTACACTTTCGATTCGACGAGTTTTTCAAAATTTAACGAAACAAGACTGCATGTGGGTTCTTGGTTGCCGTTGAATTATACAAGAGGACTTTATTCCAGATACCTAATGCCTTCAGCCTATTATTCATACCGCATTTTGAACGGTGACAAGGCACCTGCTAACTATCTTCACACTATCGAACTTGGATTCTCTTTTTTGAATAGCAGAAGAAAAGCCTACCAACACATTTTCAGCAGATTAGGTCAGTTTGTCAAAATAGATTATTTAAATTCCTGGCAAAACGCCAACACATACCAATGGCGCGCTTTGAGCGAATTTACTTTTCCAGGAATAGGTCGCAATCACGTATTCTCTGTTCAAGCCGATTATGTCAAAGACGGCAATGCCAACTATCGCTTCCAAGATCTTTTTGTATATCCACGCGGCTACGGGCGCATATTTCAAAGCGAAATGACAAAGATTGGTTTCAACTATCACATGCCCCTATTCTACCCCGACTTTGGCATTGCTGGAATTGTGTACTTCAAGCGAATAAGAACCAATTTATTCTTCGATTGGAGCGAAGCATACAACCAAAGTCCAAACAAAAAAGAATTTTTAGGACAATACAACTCGGCTGGTGCCGAGCTTATTTTCGACCTCAATTTCTTCAACCTATCTCCTAATTTCAGCATATTCGTCAGGTATTCGCACCTTTTAAACGAACGCTACCTGAACAAAAGTCAGGAAAATGGCGTGTGGGAAATTGGTTTTCCGTTGGTTAGGATAGAATAAGTGCTTATTTTAGCAAATATTTTAAATTGTAACTTTTATAAGCTACTCCAATGCTTAAAAAGATTTTCACATTTTTATTGTTGGCAGTAACTTCCAATTGTGTTTTCGCCCAAGCCGATGCCGATTCAGTAAAACAAGCCGACGCGATGTATGCGGCCGGAAACAAGCGAAAAGCTTTGAGCCTTTACTTATCAGCAATAAGTTTAAATTCAGAAAATGCCAAAGCTCATTTCATGGCAGGAAAGTGCTATTTAGAAACGAGCGAAAAAGGAAAATCGGTTGAATTACTAGAGAAAGCCTACAAATTGGATGCCAAAATATCGCCCGACATTTTGTATCTGATTGGAAAAGGATATCAGTTAGATGCCAAATTCGACAAGGCAATTGAAAATTTCAATGCCTTTAAAACAAGTATGGAAGAAACTAAGGAAAAGGGAAAGGAACATGAAATTCAAAAAGCCGAGAAACACATCGCCGAATGCAAGAACGCAAAAACACTATATTCACAAAAAGCAAGTGTCCAATTGATCAATATGGGCGAGACGGTCAATTCGTCCCATGCTGAATATGCCCCTGTGATTTCATCCGACGAATCTACACTCTATTTCACATCGCGCAGGGAGGGTAGCACAGGCAACAAGAAAGATGCTGACAAAGTATATTTCGAAGATATTTATGTAGTAAAAAAAGACAGCAGTGGAAAATGGGGTAGTCCTGTAAACATTGGCCCAACCCTCAACACCGATTTCCATGATGCATGCAACGGACTTTCGCCAGATGGAAAAGAAATGTACATCACCTGTGAAACCCACAAAGGCGATATTTTCAAAAGTACTCAAAACGCCAATGGCAGCTGGTCGAAACCACAAAAAATGAAACTTATCAATTCTATATATGATGAAGCTTCGATTGCATTTTCGGGTGACGGAAAATTGATAATGTTTTCGAGTAACAGACCTGGAGGCATGGGAAAACTCGACTTGTATTACTGTACTAAAGACAAAAAAGGCAATTGGTCTTCTCCCCAAAATGCTGGAAACATTCTGAATACCGAATACGACGAAGATAGCCCTTTTTTAGACCAAGAAGGCAAAACCTTGTTTTTCAGCTCTGCTGGATTCAATACCATGGGTGGATACGACATCTTCAAAAGTACATTTAAAGACGGCAAATGGACTGCTCCCGTCAACCTAGGATACCCCATAAACACCACCGATGATGATATTTACTATGTACAATCAAGCGACGGGCAACGCGGATACTACGCTTCAATAAGAGAGGGCGGATTTGGAGAAAAAGACTTGTATATAGTTTCTATGGTAACGCCCGAACAAAAAGCACCTGCCGATTCTATGGTCGTTACCGTAGGCGACTCCCTGACTAAAATTGCACCAGATTCTTTGGCACAAAACAATGAAGAAGAATCAAAAAATTTCAAGCCCATCACCATCAAAGGTCGCGTCTTCGACAATGAATCGGGAAAGCCACTTGAAGCTAAAATTACACTCTACGATGAAAATGGAAAGGAAATTCAAAAGGTAGAAACAAGTGCCGACGGCTATTATTCCTTCGTTTTAAAAGAAAAAAAACATGGTACCTACACCATCGAAACACATCCAACTGGTTTTGTGAAAAAATCAATAAAGCTTGACCTTACACCAACAAATGAAGAAACCGAAGACGTGGAAGATTTTGCGTTAGAAAAATACGTGGCCGGAAAAGATTATATCTTGCATTATGTGTATTTCGACTTCGACAAATCTACTTTAAAACCTGAATCGAGGGAAGAATTGATGAAATTGAAAGAACTTCTTTCAAGTAAGCCCAAAATGAAAATCGAAATTGGTGGTCATACCGATTTCATTGGCTCTACGGAATTTAACCTCATCTTATCACAAAAAAGAGCGCAAGCAGTTGTGAATTTTCTAATTCAACAAGGCATTTCTCCTAAACGATTAAAAGCCATTGGTTATGGCAAAACAAAACCCCTTGCCACCAACGACGACGAAGAAGAAGGTAGAGAGTTGAACCGAAGGACCGAATTCAGGATAAAGTAATCTTCAACAAATATGCACCAACGAAAAATAGTTAACTGGGTCATATTTTGTTCAACTGTGCTAGTAGCAGACCTTTTGGCAGGAATTATAGTGTTTTGGGTTAGCCATCACTCTAAATTAGTAAACCCATACAAAGCCACTGCCTTAAAAATAGTTGCGTCGATTTTGGTGTTTTTTTCTGCTTTCTGGCTTGTAGAATCATTGGTCAACGCATTGACCATAAACTATGCTACTAGAACAAAAAAAAATGACACTAATCGAAACATACGGCTTAATCTTGGTCTTTTCTATCGGACTTCTTGTCCTTTATAGCTGGTATTTAAAAGTAAAATTCAACCTCAACATCTTAGAAAATTTTTTTTAGAGATGAACCCCCTGCTCAAAAATTTGGTATTCATCGATATTGAAACGGTTTCGCTCACACACGACTTTCATTCTTTACCTCCCCGATTACAAGAAGCTTGGGCTAAAAAATCGTTTCAACTGGATACAGAGAAAAAAGATTTTGCCGCCCATTATTTTGAAAAAGCAGCCATATACGCCGAATTTGGAAAAGTACTGGTTATTGGAATAGGTTTTTTTCATGAAAATGAACAAAAAGAACTTTGCCTTAGAGTGAAGGCCCTTTCCAATCCCGACGAAAAAACATTGTTGGTCGAATTTTGCCAGCTGATGGAAAAAGGCTTTCCCCCAACTGATGTAGCCCTTTGCGCCCACAACGGCAAAGAATTCGATTTTCCCTACCTGTGCCGACGCATGTTGGTAAACGGAATCTCACTCCCCAACTATTTAAATATTTCGGGCAAAAAACCTTGGGAAATACGACACCATGACACACTGGAGATGTGGAAATTTGGCGACCGAAAAAATTATACTTCCTTAGATTTATTGGCGACTATCTTCAATATACCAAGTAGTAAAAACGGGATTGACGGTTCAATGGTCAATCACGCCTATTACAACGATAAAAAGCTAGATAGCATTGTAGAATATTGCAAACGAGATGTACAAGTGTTGGCGCAATTGTTTCTTAAAATGCACAATATACCCCTACCCAAAGAAGAAAACATGTACACGCTGTAAGCAATTTGCTCTAAAAATCGCAAATTTGCAAATAGCTTAAATCACCCTATCGTGTTAGCCATCAACAATCTTTCCTTTTATTTTGGAAGCAGGCCTTTGTACGACAATGCCAACCTGCACATAAAACCGAAAAACCGCATTGGACTCATTGGCCCAAATGGAGCTGGCAAATCTACTCTTCTGCGCCTTATTGTGGGCGAATACACGCCAGATAGTGGCGAAATAAGCAAAAGTAACGACTGTTCGATTGGCTTCTTGAACCAAGATCTACTTTCATACGAATCAGATGAAAGTATTTTGAAGGTTGCAATGCAGGCTTTTGAACGCCAAAACTACTTACAAACGGAAATTGAAAGCCTTTTGCAGAAGCTTGAAACTGACTACAGCGACGAAATAATGGAACGCCTGGGCAACTTGCAAGAAGAATTTGCGATGCTGGACGGCTACACTATTCAGTCAAAAGCCGAAGAAATATTGGAAGGCCTTGGTTTTACAACCGAACAATTGCAATGGCCTCTCAGACAGTTTTCAGGTGGTTGGCGCATGCGCGTGATGTTGGCCAAGCTACTATTGGCGAAACCTTCCCTACTTCTTATGGACGAACCAACCAACCACTTGGATTTGCCTTCAATAGAGTGGGTTGAAAATTACCTTACCAACTATGAAGGAGCCGTGATTGTGGTCTCGCACGACCGTGCTTTCCTAGACAATTGCATCAATACAATTGTAGAAGTAAACAATGCTAAACTTAACTTTTATCCCGGTAATTATTCATTCTATGTAGAAGAAAAAGCCCTTCGCAACGAAATACAAAAAGGTGCTTACGAAAACCAACAAGCCCAAATACGTCAGACAGAACGCTTTATAGCACGATTCAAGGCCAAAGCAAGTAAGGCTACGCAGGTACAAAGCCGCGTAAAACAACTTGACAAACTAGAACTTGTAGAGGATGTAAGGGAAGAAAATGCCAAAGTAAACTTCAAGTTTACATTTAAAAATCCTTCGGGTCGCTCCGTATTGGAACTAGAGCAGGTAAGCAAAGCCTATGGAGACAATGTGGTGTTGAAAGATGCCACTTTGCAACTGATGCGAGGCGACAAAGTTGCCCTAATAGGCGCCAATGGCAAGGGTAAATCGACCTTGCTGCGCATCTTGGCAGGAACTGAATCGATAGGAGGAAAACGCACCAACGGACACAATGTGAGCATGTCCTTTTTTGCACAACACCAACTCGAGTCATTAAGCTTGGAAGATACTGTATTGGAAGAACTTGTACACCACGCCCCAGACAAATCGGAGCTGGAATTGCGCGGTGTATTAGGTTGTTTCCTATTCAGCAACGACGATGTGTTCAAAAAAATAAAAGTCCTTTCGGGGGGTGAAAAAAGCCGAGTGGCACTTGCCAAAACCTTGGTTTCGCAAGCCAACTTCCTGTTGCTAGACGAACCAACCAACCACTTGGACATGGTTTCGGTCAATATCCTAATACAAGCCTTGCAACAATACGAAGGCACATTTGTGTCGGTGAGTCACGACCGGCATTTTGTTTCGAACGTGGCAAACAAAATTTGGTACATCGAAGACCAAGTGCTGAAAGAATTCCCTGGTACATACGACGAATATGCCATTTGGCAAAAAGAACGCGAGAAAAATGCTGTCCAAACTCCTTTTAAAAAGGAATCACCCAAACCTCAGCAGAACACGCAAGAGGCAAAAAAAATCACGCCCAATGTTTCCAAAAACGAAATGAACAAGTTGGAAAACCAGATACAAGAGCTCGAAACAAAAAAATTGGAACTTGAAGAAGAGTTGTCAAAACCCAACGTCTACTCTAACATAGACCTTTTCGCTAAAACCAATTCCAACTTTGAAAAAGTAGAAAAAGAGTTGGAAGCATTATATCAAAAATGGGAAACAGTGGCGGGCTAAAATGATTCACAATTATTTTATAAATATTTCATTCATATTATAATCCCCAACAACATTTATGCATATTATTTTTTTAAAAAAATCGACAAAATAAAATTATTTTTCATCTATTTTTATGTCACATAAGGATAAGAACCCTCTAAAACCCAAAATTTTAATTACAAAAAAAATTGGTTTTGATGTAGTTATGGAGCAGAAAAGAATGGTAACACTAAAAAATCACACTACCTCTACCAAAAAGTAATTTTTCTTGCCTTTCTGAATAATCAAAAACTTGTCTTTAAGTAATTGAAATTCAATTTTCAGAGCTACATCCGCTACTTTCGTTTTATTTACACTTACTCCACCACCTTGCACCATTTTCTTTGCTTCGCTTTTGGAAGGAAAAATAGCATTATGTGTTTCAACAGAAAGGAAGTCCACCACATTGGCAGAATTGAGATAAACTGACTTCGAGATTTTTACCATTGGAACTCCTTCAAAAACGGAAAGCAAGGTGTCTTCGTCCAAACTTTGAAGTTGTTCGGCAGTGCCATTGCCAAACAAAATCTCCGATGCCTTCACTGCATTTTCATATTCTAGCTCACTATGCACGCGAACCGTCACGTCTTTTGCCAATGCTTTTTGGAGCAAACGTTCGTGTGGTTTTTCACGATGCATCATGACCAGATGTTCGATTTCCTCCTTTTCTTTCAAAGTAAATATCTTGATATAATACTCGGCGTCGGCGTCGGCAGCATTGAGCCAAAACTGGTAAAACTTATATGGCGATGTTTTTTTACTATCTAACCAAATATTTCCTGACTCCGATTTGCCAAATTTTGAGCCATCGGCTTTTTTGATAAGATGAGTGGTAAGTGCAAAAGCATCGTGCCCCATTTTGCGACGAACCAATTCAATACCCGTGGTAATATTTCCCCATTGGTCACTTCCGCCCATTTGCAGCTTCACCCCATGGTGGTTGAATAGGTAATAAAAATCAAATCCTTGGATAAGCTGGTAAGTAAATTCCGTGAAAGACATCCCATTTTCCATCCTATTTTGTACCGAATCTTTCGATAGCATGTAATTGATAGAAATGTGCTTGCCTACGTCACGAATAAAATCCAAGAAAGTGAAGTTTTTAAACCAATCGTAATTATTTACAATCTCGGCCGAATTTTGTCCAGAATCGAAGTCAAGAAACTTTTCAAGTTGCTTCTTCTGACAAGCCAAGTTGTGGTTCAATGTTTCCAAATCGAGCAAGTTTCGCTCTTGCGATTTGCCCGAAGGGTCACCCACCATGCCGGTAGCCCCTCCTACCAAAGCAATAGGCTTGTGACCGCAGCGTTGAAAATGTACCAAAGTCATCACTTGCACCAAATTCCCTACGCCAAGCGAGTCGGCGGTAGGATCAAAACCAATATATGCTTTTGCTACCGAACCTGCATTTAGCATTTCTTCTGTACCAGGTACCATGTCGTGTAACATACCCCTCCATCTCAATTCTTCTATAAAGTTCTTCATTGTATTTTAAGAGATGGGGTATAAGTAGATTAAAAAAAGCATATTTTTCAATAATTTAATTTCATATTCACAACAAACATCTAACAGTTTATTCGTAAAAATCATTTTCCAAATAGCGCATCCATGCCCGGAATTTTACGGTTCGGGTTGCTGTTCATCATTTTCATCATTTTTCGCATGTCCTCAAATTGTTTCATCAAATTGTTGACTTGTTGGATTGAGGTCCCAGAACCCTTCGCTATTCTAATCTTTCGAGATGAGTTTAGTAAATCTGGATTTTGGCGTTCCTTTAAAGTCATCGACTGAATAATGGCTTCTATAGGCTTAAATGAATCATTCGAAATATCCACATCTTTGACGGCTTGACCCATTCCTGGAACCACGCTCTTCCGATCTTTAATATTTCCCATCTTTTTAATTTGTTGGAGTTGGGAATAAAAATCTTCAAAAGAGAAATTATTTTGGCGAATTTTTTTGTTTAAGCGTGCTGCTTCATCCTCATCGAAAGCTTGTTGGGCCCTTTCAACCAAAGAAAGAACATCTCCCATCCCTAAAATACGGTTGGCCATTCGATCCGGATAAAACTGATCTAAGGCTTCCATTTTTTCGCCGGTGGAGATAAACTTGATCGGTTTTTCGACCACTTGTCGGATGGAAAGGGCGGCACCACCTCTTGAATCACCGTCTAATTTGGTCAAAACAACCCCGTCAAAATTAAGTCGTTCGTTAAATGTTCTGGCAGTATTCACGGCATCTTGACCTGTCATTGAGTCAACGACAAACAGGATTTCGGTCGGATTTATCGCTTTTTTTACGGCTTCGATTTCATTCATCATGGATTCGTCGATGGCCAAACGGCCTGCTGTATCGACAATAACCACTTTTTTACCCATTTTCCTGGCGTAGGAAAGCGCATTCTCTGCGATGGAAACCGCGCTTTTATTTTCGGGTTCTGCGTAAACCTCTACTCCTACTTGCTCGCCCAAGACTTTTAATTGGTCTATTGCCGCAGGTCTATAAATATCACAGGCAACGAGCAACACATTTCGTCCTCCTTTTTTTATGTATTGGGCTAATTTACCCGAGAAAGTTGTCTTACCTGAACCTTGAAGCCCGGCAATTAACACAACGGCAGGATCCCCTTTTAGATTAATATCTTGTTTAACCCCACCCATTAATTGGGTTAACTCCTCGTGAACAATTTTAACTAATAATTGGCCTGGCTCAACGGAAATTAATATTTTTTGGCCCAGCGCCTGTTCCTTGATTCGATCGGTAATTTCCTTCGCTACTTTATAGTTGACGTCGGCATCCATTAATGCGCGCCTAATTTCCTTAACGGTAGCGGCAACGTTGACGTCAGTAATTCGGCCATTCCCTTTCAGGGTTCGCATGGCCGATGTAATCTTGGAGCTTAAATTCTCAAACATAATGCATTAAATCTTGTAAATGGTCTGCAATTTACGCTTTTTACCTTAAAAAATATTCAAATTATTTGACCTAATTCTGATGAATAAAAAAGAATCCTGTATACCTTTGCAGGATTATTTAGGTTCGTCCTAAATTAAAAAAATGACCAAACACATTAATACAAAAAATGGAAAAAATTAAAGTTGCCAACCCAGTCGTTGAATTAGACGGCGATGAAATGACTCGAATTATCTGGAAATTCATCAA
>DMUD01000208.1 GCA_003476475.1 Cytophagales bacterium
GGAGGCTTTGGTTTCTTGAACAGAAAGGGGATAGATACAACCCTTCATAATCAGGAGTTGGATAAGCTTCAAACTGCATTTCCTATCTATCGGTATGCCGAAATTCTTTTGAATTTGGCTGAATGTGCCACTGAACTAGGGAAATTTGATGAGGCAAAAAGTTTATTGATTCCTATCCGTTCACGCGCCAGGATCTTAAACCTGGATGGCAGCTTTGGTCTGGCTTCAGTACCGAGCAACCGCAATGAGTGGATTAAAGTCATTATGAATGAACGATTGATAGAGCTTGTTTACGAAGGCAAGCGCGTTTGGGATATCAAACGCAGAATCTTATTTGATGACTTTAAGCAGTACAAGAATTTTCTTGGCGTTCAAGCTACAATTAATGTAGCTGGTGTAGATGCGTTAAAACTGGTAGTTCCGCGCAATGGTGCTACGATTGTTATTTCAAGGTTGTCATCATTAGGCCTTGGTGTAGATGATGTTTGGAGAGCGCTGAGTGATGCAATGGCAAAATCAAGTGATCCTGATAAGCTTTACAGTCAAATTATGACCGATAAGATTATCATTGGGGATCTTGGCAATGAAATACTGAATCCCTCTAATTCAAATGCGCTGGAACCTATTCCTTCAGGAACATTATTAACAGATCCAAAGGTTCTGCAGAGTACACAATATGGAGGCACTTTTAACCCTAAATTAAATTAGCATTTTCAAGGTACTTGGTTAAAAAAGTATTAAAAAAACTACATATATATATTTATGAAAAAATATTCAATAACAGTAATTGTCATTGCGCTATTCAGCTCTTTGGTACTTAATGGTTGTAAAAAAGAAAAGGTTGATACTTTCGAACTGATTGGAACGAAGTGGATTGGTTCAGATTTGTTTAATCTATTAACAAACAGGTACGACAATGGAAAGATTACGCGGGTATTGAGTTTAAACGCCCCCGGAACAGGTACATTAAAGACCATTGATAATTATAAATCAGCCTCGACGGTAAGTATCACCGATGAACCCCTCACCTGGACATTAAGTGGCAATCAGCTTAACGTATCCGTTGGTGGAAAAGTCATGAAAGGGGACCTTAGTTATAGCAACCGAAACGTTAATTTCTTGCGCCAAGACAGTTCTTACATTGCATTCGATCAGATTGATCTATTGAAGCTTGCAACCAAAGTATTCAGGGGTACATTTCTTCAGATCGGTACAACTGTGCCAAGAGATGTAACCTGGATTTTTCTTTCAGATAGTGGGTTTAAAATGGTTTTTCCTAACAATAGTTATGTTTTATATCCACTTTCTAAATATGAAGTAGATAATGCAGGAAAGCTTCTGGTTCATTACTTTGCCGGAAGAACTTCTGGTTCTGTACCAATAGATTTAACAAATCATGGTGGTCAATACACTGCAGCCAATGATTCAATTGTATACAATACGTCAAATATTCCATCGGTGATTACATACAATGGCACGGAAAACTGGAGAGGTATATACAGGTTGAAAGAATTAAAGTAGTTTTTTTAAGTTATTGAATAGATGCCCCCAAAGTTTCTTCTTAGAAATTCGGGGGCTTTTATTTCTAAAAAATATAGTATAAGTGTATCGACCCCTTAATTCTTGAACTTAATGGTAAAAAAAGTACCCATAAACTTAAACCCAGTCTCAGCATATTTTGCCAGACAATGCAAGAGCGTGGGGATCCGGAATTAGCCTTCACAACAAAGATGGTGTTAGATCTTCATGGAATACTAGAAAATAGTGCAAAGTAAACAGGTTAAAAACTAATTTTTGTCCAGATTTTGTTGTTAAATCACTCTATAAATTGGTAAATAAAATTTTGAAATAAAAAACATGAAATACTTATTCCTGAATGTATATCTTTTAGTTGTTTGCGTATTGATGTCATTTAATGAAAGTCCAAAACGATCAACAGCTTATTTAATAGAAAAGAAAGTAGAGGTTTTGCCTTTTAAAAAGTTCAATTTAGATGGCCTGACTGATTTTAAACCAGTTTCTAAAAACTGGCAAATTGTTGGAAAAACCTTTGTCGATCTAACTCAAAAACAAACTTTTGTTTCTGAACCTGGAACAGGTATTTTGTTAAATATACCTGGTAAAGGCATGAGTGGAAATATTTTTACTGCATTCGAGCACAGCGATATTGAAATTGAATTGGATGTCATGATGCCTGTCCAATCTAATTCTGGACTCTATTTTCAGGGACGATATGAAATTCAGCTCTTCGATAGTTGGGCAGTAAGCAAACCTAAATATGCTGATATTGGAGGCGTATACCAAAGATTTGATAATTCAAAAGTGCCCAAAGGGTATGAAGGGAAAGCGCCAAGAATAAATGCTGCAAAAGCACCAGGTTTATGGCAACATTTTAGAATCGTATTTCAAGCACCGAGGTTTAATGCTGAAGGAATCAAAACAAAAAATGCCATTTTTAAAGAGGTTTTTTTGAATGGATTTCTTATCCATGAAAATCAGGAAGTCACCGGACCCACCCAAGGGAGTGCGTTTAATGATGAGAAACCCATGGGGCCATTTATGATTCAAGGTGATCATGGGGCAGTTGCTTTTAGAAATATACAATGCAAGTTGTACGAACAAAACAAAGTTTCTTTCAACAGCGTAAGAATGAAAGAGTTTGAAAACTCAGCCAAATTTATACCTGATTATAATAAGCTTGAAAAGTTGCGTGAAATTAGTACGGATACCGTATCAGCCGATATGGTGACTGGTAGAGACTCACAGAAATTACTGGTTTTTAATGGTTTAATGAACGTTCCAACTACTGGTGATTATCTTTTCGAGATGAAAATAAATGGCGGAGGTGGAGCACTTTTGTTAAAAACCGATACCATTGTTAATTTAAATGGAGATTTCAAAAATGAAGAACCAGCGTTCAAACTTGTAACGCTACAAAAGGGTTTTATCCCGTTCACGTTGATATACAACAAGCATCAAAAATTTCGCCTGGGATTTAGCTTATTTGTTGAAGGGCCAGGCATAGCCCGGCATACCTTGCATACTGCACCTCCTGTAAATATAGCTCCAGTTAGAAAAATAGACAGTGCATTTGTAATTGATGCTTCCAATGAAACTGTCCTGCAAAGAGGTTTCCTGATGCATAACAAGATTAAAAGAACCCATACTATATCCGTTGGTTCTCCCAAAAATATACACTATTCTTTCGATCTGGCTTTTGGGTCACTCATTCAAGTATGGGGAGGAAAATTTCTGGAGGTATCCGAGATGTGGGCAGGCAGAGGGATACAACAACTTGGCGTTCCCTTAGGAATACCTGTTTTGCTGCATGGAGATCCGGATTTTGCTTTTCTGGAAAATAAAAATTCTAACTGGCCAGATAGCATACCCTCAAGCACTGTCTATAAACAGTTGGGTTACGAACTGGATAATTACGGAAATCCGACATTTTCCACATTAATGAATGGCTCCACGATTACGAACAGCTTTGTTCCTATCGATTCTTTGAGAAGGTTGAAACGAATTATTTCAACGAAATCTATTAAAGAAATCTGGCACAAATTAGCGGATGGCAGTATAATCGAAAAGTTACCAAATGGTGTCTATGCTATTGATGACAGAAACTATTTTCTAGACTTTTCGACTGATAATAATAACACTCCTGTCATTAGAAAATCATCTGGAAAAGATGAGCTTTTGGTAAAAATACCGGCGGGAAATCAGAAAATCACTTATACAATTACCTGGTAATTCAAAAAATATGAACATAGTAAATACCATAATCAAAAATGCTTTACTGACAGCTATTCTATTCAGCACAGTACAATTTGTTAATGCGCAATCACTTGCAGAAATTATCAAGAAAGAATCTGTATACTACAAAATTGTTGATGTCCCGATTCCACAGCATATTAAATTGGAAGTAGGGGGATTAGCACTTACCGATGATGACAAATTAGGCGTCTCAACCCGCAGGGGTGAAGTATGGGTAATAGATAAACCGTACAGTTTAACTCCTTCATATAACCGATATGCACATGGGCTGCATGAGGCACTTGGATTAGCGTATAAAGACAAAGGGTTTTATCTCGCTCAAAGAGCAGAATTGACACGTCTCGAAGATAAAAACGGTGACGGCAAAGCTGATGTCTATAAAACAATATATTCCTGGCCTTTATCTGGGAACTATCATGAATATTCTTTTGGACCTAAATTTATGTCCAACGGAGATATGCTTGTTACACTTAATCTCGGATGGGAAGGCAGAGGTGTGAGTTCGGTTAAATGGAGGGGTTGGCTGTTAAAGATTACACCTCAAGGTCTAATGACACCCATTGCTACAGGTTTAAGATCTCCTTCAGGTTTTGTAATCAATGACAAAGACGCTGCTTTTTATACTGAAAACCAGGGTGACTGGGTTGGTTCTGGTAGAATGACACACCTGGCGTCTGGTGATTTTGCTGGAAATACTGCAGGCTTGCGCTGGACAGATGATCCAAAGTCGCCGCTAAAATTGAAGCCTACCGATGTTGCAATAAAATCGGGATTGAGCATGTATGAATATGCAAAAAAGATACCAGAAATCAAACCCCCTGCAGTATGGTTTCCTCATGCCATTCTGGGGATTTCAACATCCGATATATTAATTGACAACACGGCTGGTAAATTTGGTCCATTTGATGGGCAGTGGTTTGTTGGCGACCAAGGCCATAGCAAGATCATGCGTGTATTTATGGAAAAAGTGAACGGGGTATACCAGGGCGCAGCATTTCCGTTTGTTGAAGGATTTTCTTCCGGTATTCTGAGAATGATCTGGGGTAAAGATGTAAGCATGTTTGTTGGAATGACAAGCCGCGGATGGTCTTCTACAGGAAAAGAGGAGTTTGGTCTTCAGCGTTTGGTATGGACAGGTAAAACACCTTTCGAAATTAAAACCATAAAAGCACAGAATGATGGTTTTTTAGTTGAGTTTACCAAGCCAGTCGATAAACAATTGGCGGCACAATCATCTTCTTACACGGTTACATCATTTAATTATAATTACCATAGTTCTTATGGTAGTGATATTGTAGATCAGCAACCTGCAATGGTTCATGCGGTCAAGGTGTCGACTGATGGCCTATCTGCTAAACTGACTGTTAGTGGTATGAGATTGGGCTTTATACATCAATTAAAGGCGGAAGGTGTCCAATCGCAGATGGGAGAACCACTGCTTCACAATACCGGTTTCTATACATTGAACCAAGTTCCTGGCGGAGTTTTAAAAATTGTTGATGCGCACAATATGTCAATGGCTGGAAAGATGTCGAACCAACCCAAACGGGTAAATCATATGCCGGTTAGCTGGACCAATGGACCTGATAAAAAGTTTGTAGTTGCAACAATACCAGGACTGAAATTTGATTTTAAAGAAATAGCAGTGGCTCCTGGGTCTAAGGTGCAGATCACCTTTGAAAATAATGATGACATGTTACACAATCTCGTTATTTTACAGCCTGATTTGGAAAATGCTGATAAAGTTGGTCAGATGGCTATGGAGCTCGGATTAAAGGGGGCAGATTTGAATTACGTACCCAATTCGGATCTGGTATTGTTCCATACAGGGATTATCCAACCTGAAAAATCAGAATCAATTTATTTCGTGGCTCCAAGAAAAGCCGGTGAATATTGGATTTTGTGTACTTTTCCTGGACATTCATTTACCATGAGAGCCAAATTAATTGTAAAATGATATTGAAAAATTAAAGGGAATAGCCATCATTGCGATGCTCATTGCATTGGGTACTCATTGCCCGTTGTCTGGCTGTTATCCTCCACTTGTTTGTTCAGGCGATCTCTTTCTATGGAAGGGATCGCCTTGTTAATACATTATAGAAAGATATTCTGTTTACCAGGCCATACCGGTATCAAAACAGAACAATAAAACAACCTTGAAATAATGAAGCAAACAGTAAATTTTAAGTGGTTCAAATTTCAATCCTTATCGATTCTCTTCATCCTTTGTACTCTTAACCTTACTGCTCAAAATGCAGCCATCAAATTGCGATGGGTCGATGTAAAAGAGTTGTCTATAGAAGGGAAGGGGTGGACAGATACAAAACAATTTTTCGATCGGTTACCTGCCAAAGCCCAAGGTGTAGTGAGACCCTCTATTTGGGAATTACAGCAGGATGCAGCTGGGATTGTGGTCCGATTCGTCACCAATGGAACGAGTATCGTTGCGCGATGGACATTAACGAAACCTAAACTTAGTATACCCAATGTCTCGGCTAGCGGAGTAAGCGGATTAGATTTATATGTTCGTGAAAATGGCAAATGGGCTTGGTTTGGCGCAGCAAGACCTGATGAAATGACCAATGAAAAAAATTTAACGACAGGCTTATCTCCCAAAGACCGTGAATGTTTGCTCTATCTACCATTGCGAAATGGTATCGAAAAGTTAGAGATAGGAATACCTGATGATGCATCTTTTTCATTAGCCCCAGAACGTCCTAGCGGGATGAAGCCAATTGTATTTTATGGTACATCTATTGTTCAAGGAATTGCAGCATCTAGACCCGGGATGACTTATCCAGCCTTAATTTGCCGGCATCTTGATCGCCCCATGATCAATTTAGGTTTCGCTGGTAATGCAGTCTGTGAACCAGAAATGGCTTCACTTTTAGCGGAGCTCGATCCAGCTGTTTATATCATCGATCCACTTCCCAACATGACTGCCCAGATGGTCAAGGAACGAACAGGCAATCTTATTGCAACCATTCG
>DMUD01000040.1 GCA_003476475.1 Cytophagales bacterium
GCCCCTGTTATCAACACTTTTTTCATATCGCTTTCTGATATATGCGGTATTTTTTATATACTTTTCCTCCCATTTTTTTCGCTGCCAAATTCATCATCTCGTTGTTTTCCAACACCCAAGAGGCTTCGGCCATGCGAATATTTTTCTCTCTGCCCTTCAAAATGATACGCCCATAAAAA
Source organism: Cytophagales bacterium (assembly GCA_003476475.1). Taxonomy (GTDB): domain Bacteria; phylum Bacteroidota; class Bacteroidia; order Cytophagales; family UBA9547; genus UBA9547. Next base: position 180 of record DMUD01000040.1, read on the forward strand.
CATGCTTCTATGCCAATTTTGCGGTATTGCTCCAACACGCCCAAGGCTACTACCCTTAGCTTTTTGATGTTTTTGCGATGATATAACAACTTGAACAAACCGAAAGGAAACAATCGACCCTTTTTTACCTTAATTAAAACCTCGTTCACATCAGGAACGCAGAGCGCAAAACCTACCATTTTCCCTTCGTGTTCGGCCACAAGACAAAAATCATCGTCAATAATGCGTTTCATTTCCTGCGCCATATACTTGAATTCTTTTTCAGTCATAGGGACAAATCCAAGGTTTTTACTCCATGCCGAATTATACACATGTAGTATCCCCTCTACCTCTTTATCGAAATTTTTCAAATTCACTTTTCTGATGATGATGGCTTTGTTATTCAACCTTGCTTCCAAAGGTTTCAATAATTTGGTTGACTTGTCTTGCAGTTGTTCTTCTTGAAGCAAATAGGCCCACAAATCAACCTTTTTAGTCATGCCAAAAGTTTCCAAAAATTGGAGGTAGTAAGGCGGATTATAAGACATCAAAGTCACAGGAGGCGAGTCAAAACCTTGTATCAGAATACCGCAGCTTTCATTGGTAGAAAAATTGAGCGGCCCCATCATGGTCTCCAATCCTTGCGCTTTCAACCAAGAAAGGGCGGCCGAAAGCAGGGCTTCTGCCACGGTATAGTCTTCTATTACTTCAAAAAAGCCAAAACAACCGTCGTTACTTTGGTTGAAATGGTTATGATTGCGATTGTGTATGGCGGCTATTCGGCCTACTACCTTGTTGTTTTGGTATGCCAAAAAAAGCTGCACGTCCGAATGATCGTGAAAAGGATGGCGGTCAGGCAAAAGCATGTGTTTTTGAGCAACATACAGTTCAGGCACATAGCAGGGGTCATACTTGTACAATAGGTGTGGAAAATCGACAAAGGCTTTTAAATCCTTTTTTTTATGAAGAGGAACTACGACTGGCATATCGTTTCATTTATGGTAGCTATTCCTAGTTTTCTGGCCATTTTGGCTATTTTATCTACTGCCATTTCAATTTGCGGTAGCGTGTGAGTAGCCATCAAGGAAAAACGAATCAAGGACGATTCGGCTGGCACTGCAGGAGATACTACAGGATTCACAAAAACCCCTTCATTCATGAGCATTTTGGTAAGCCAAAATGTTTTCAAATTGTCTCGGACATAAATGGGGATTATGGGCGTTTGAGTATTGCCTATGTCCATTCCGTATGCCCTAAGCGCATTCATGGCACAATGGGTATTAATCCAAAGTTTATTCATTCGTTCGGGTTCGCTTTTTATTATTTCCAAAGCAGCTAGCACGCTTGCCGCCGAAGCTGGCGTCATACTGGCACTGAATATGAGCGCGCGCGCATGGTGCTTCAAATACTCGATTGTGTGCTTGTCGCTGGCTATAAAGCCGCCCAATGAAGCCAATGACTTGCTGAAAGTCCCCATCATCACATCTACCTGACTAGTGCACCCAAAATGAGACGCTGTACCTGCCCCTTGTTCACCTATCACCCCCAATGCGTGTGCATCGTCTACCATAATACTAGCACCATATCCCTCGGCTACTCTTGTTAATTCTGGCAGGTTTACAATGTCGCCTTCCATACTAAACACCCCATCTACCACTATGAGCTTGATGGCCTCGGCAGGAAGATTTCGGATTTTATTTTCCAAATCGGCCATGTTGTTGTGTGCATATTTGATTACTTTGGAAAAAGACAATCGGCTGCCGTCGATGATGGAGGCATGGTTGTATTCATCTAAAAGAATATAATCGTTACGCCCGGTGAGCGAAGAAATGGCACCCAAATTGGCTTGAAAACCAGTACTGAAGACTAATGCGTCATCCATGCCCACAAACTGGGCCAATTTCATTTCAAGCTCCAAATGCAAATCGAGCGTACCATTCAAAAAGCGGGAACCTGCACACCCAGTACCATACTTGTCAGTTGCCCTTTTGGCGGCCTCTTTTATTTTGGGATGATTGGTTAGCCCCAGGTAAGAATTGGAGCCAAACATCAGCACTTTTTTTCCTGCTATTTGTACCTCTGTATCTTGGTCAGACTGTATGGGCCTGAAATAGGGATAAAAACCTACTTCTCTGGCTTCCTGCGCTGCTTTAAATTCCGATAGTTTCGTTAATAATCTTTTGTTCATAGTGTTTGGTGGTTACTCAACTTTTTGAAGGTTAAGTATGAAAAAGAGAAAGTACGGGTATGAAAAGAGCTTTCGAAATTGCCTAAAATCGTAGAAAGCTTTTATCTAGAAAACACATTGGCACTTTTGCCAAAAGGCCTTTTAATTCCGTAAGTTTAATTTCGCCAACAAAGAGAGAAAAAACAAACAGTCTACATTACAGGGAGCCCTCAGAGTGGGTATTTACAAACAATTCTGCGATTTTTGCAAAAGATATCTTTCTTGTTTTGCACAACTGCCAAATACAGATTAAAACATAAATAAAATTTAATACAAATACTCCATATCCTCTTTTTTCACAATCACTTCAAAACCTAGAACATGTTTCATTCTGTTATAAAAGGCGTGGGCCACTATGTGCCTGAAAGAGTGGTGACCAATGAAGAATTGACCCACTACATGGATACCACCGACGAATGGATTCAGGAGCGTACTGGAATAAAAGAAAGAAGATTTTTCAAAGAAGGAGTTGACACAGTGTCGTCAATGGCAGCAAAAGCAGCGCATTTGGCTTTGGAAAGAGCCGAAATGGAAGCATCCGAACTGGAACTGATAGTATTTGCCACCCTTAGTCCCGATTATGCTTTCCCAGGTTCGGGCGTGTTGTTACAACGCGAACTAGGATTGACCAATATTCCTGCTTTGGACATTCGGCAGCAATGTGCCGGTTTTATTTATGCTCTTTCTGTGGCAGACCAGTTTATCAAAACGGGGATGTACAAAACGGCTTTAGTGGTGGGCAGCGAAATTCAATCCAACATTATGGAATTGAGTAATCGTGGTCGTAACGTGTCGGTCATTTTCGGCGACGGAGCAGGTGCTGCTGTTTTAAAAGTTTCTACAGAAAAAGGAAAAGGAATTCTTTCTACGCATCTTCACGCCGACGGTACCCATGCCGAAGAACTCGTCATGATGCACCCTGGAAGCAATAAGCAAAAAAGAATCACCTCCAAAATGCTGGAAGACGGCTCGATGTTGCCTTTTATGAATGGACAAATGGTGTTCAAAAATGCAGTACAACGCTTTCCAGAGGTTATCAACGAGGCTCTCAAACACCACAACCTCAGCACTACAGACCTCGATTTGCTTATCCCCCACCAAGCCAATTTGCGTATTTCGGAATTTATTCAAAAATCGATGAAGCTAAGAGAAGACCAAGTATTCAATAACATTCAAAAGTATGGAAACACCACGGCTGCTTCTATCCCTATTGCCATGAGCGAGGCTTACGAACAGGGCAAGATAAAAACAAACGATTTGCTGTGCTTGGCTGCATTTGGTAGCGGGTTTGTGTGGGCCTCGGCCTTGGTTAGATGGTAAGCCCCTAAAATCTAGCACCTACAACCGCTTTTTTCTTGTAATGGAACACATTTCCTGAAGTGTCAACAGCTTCCATCCACAGTATATAATGACCAACAGGTAAATGGTTGTTTGATTCATCGGTTCCATCCCATTGCACCCATGTATTGGTGCCTAAGTAGCTGTTTTTAAGTAGTTTTTTCACCTCGCGACCCATCACATCGTAAATAATGATGTTCCGTAATGTACCAATCTTATCAGATCGAATTCCGACAACCATAAAATCCTGATTCCCATCCCCGTTTGGTGTAATGAGTTGAGGTTCTATGTAAATATCCTCATCAGAAATTCCTAAAGCAAGGTATTGTGAATTGGCATAACCAGGGGTCGCATAGCCCGATTCTTTAGACGCAGATGTCCAATTATTGGGATCGTTGGTGGCCAATGTAAGGTTTATCTTTTCGAGCGAAACACCCTCCTTTCTGGCAACTAAAGGCGAATGCATGGATTGATTGTAATCAAATCGGTCTAATACGTTTCCATTTGGGTCAAGAAAAATCACATTGCCCATGTCGTCGTAATAAGTGGGAAGAGAAGCTACTTGCTCAATTCCACCAAACTGTGCTTTGGCATAAATATTCAAAATATTGTTTTTGTCTGTAGTAAGTGCCAAATACTGATTTGGCTTCAAAATGAATGAGTTGCTGAAAAGCACTTTTTTATTGCCAATAGAATCGTTTTTCAAATTGGCGAACATACATCCTTTCAAATCAATGTATTTTGATGTAATATTGGCCAATTCAACAAAATCGGCGCCATAAGGAAGAGGGTTAAAAAGCACTTCATTGATTAATACATCACCCACCTCTATCTTTTCAGGTAGAGCAAAAGCAGTAGACAAATTTTCATTCAAATTGCCAGCGCAATCTTTCAGTTTAGCTATGTTCAACACCATTTCTACATTTCTAGGCAATGAATCCATCAGCTCCAGCCATGCCATATTCAATGAATCGACTTTCCAAACGACAGATTTTATTTGAGCAGTGGGGCTAAAACTGAAATTGGTTTTCACCAAACTAGAACTGTCCACTTTTTCAGAAAAAATGAACTGAAGTTTGGTTGGAGATAGAACATTTAAACTCACAATTTTAGGGGCAACCAAGTCTTGCAAAATTGCCTTCACAGCGTTTAAAGCACCTGGCGTACCTCCTGTGGCACTTGTAGAAGCCGTCCAATTTTCCTCTACCAAACATTTATTTTGAGGGTCTATCAGTTCGAGTGCGTAACCCCCATCATCCATTTGGGCATTTTTGTACCACGACAAGAAATACGCTACTTTGTCCACCAGTTCGCCATTGGCATTATTCAGGGTTACTACGTCGCTCGAATTATTCAGAGATGGCATATTGGGAAGTGCCAATATCTTGCCATAAGGCTTAAAATCGGCTGTATCGGAAATTTTACATAAAATCAGATACTCATTCGGACTTAAAACATAAGACGGCAGCTTTACAGCAATAGAAGGGTCGGAAAGTACATAATCTTTCAAATCGAATGATTTGTTACTAGTATTGAATATCTCAATATATTCTTTTTCTGGCAAAGTCACCGCTGGTACTGGGTCAGGCATCAATTCAGAAATAACAATTTGTTTGTATGTCGCCATAGTTGGTTTTGCAAACAAAAAGCTGAGGTTAATTGTACTGGTGGCCACATTGCCCTCATGGTCTTTTGCATTGAATATTCGCATTGTATATTGGCCATCTTCGTACAGTGGATTGACCAATGAAATAGTATAAGAGGTAAAATTGGTGGTAGTTCGTGTTACCGACGAGATTGGCAAAACAGATCCATTTCCATCCGAAAACTGAAAAAAATTTACATTGTGAACCC
>DMUD01000168.1 GCA_003476475.1 Cytophagales bacterium
TGGCAGCCGTTGGACAAGTGAAACTAATTTCACTATATGCCGAAATTTTCAAAGAATTTGGCCTATTGTGTGCCCAAGTTTTAGTGACCAAAGAAGATTTTAGGGACAGGGGTCACTACTTGAACATGAAAAACTGTTTGGAAGCCCTATTGAAAAACGGCATAGTGCCCGTTGTCAATGAAAACGATGTGGTATCGGTTACCGAACTGATGTTTACCGACAACGACGAGCTGGCAGGATTGGTTTCGTCGATGTTAGGGGTAGATAGATTGATTATTCTTTCCAACGTGGACGGAATTTTCACGGGAAACCCCAAAGAACCCCATTCCGAACTTATTTCAGAAATTGATTACAAGCAACCAAATCTTGAACAATACATTTCCAAAGAAAAATCGGCATTTGGGCGTGGGGGCATGTTAACCAAAAGCAAAATCGCCCACAAAGTAGCGGGTTTGGGTATACACGTACACATTGCCAATGGCAAAACCGATGGGGTACTTACCAAAATACTATCGGGAAAAAGAGAGGGTACGCATTTTCTACCGAAGAAAAATGCCTCCACTATCAAAAGATGGGTGGCCAATGCCGAAGGCCTCGCCAAAACTGCGATTGTGATAGACGAAGGCGCTTGCAAAGCCTTGCTTTCCGAAAAACCCACAAGCCTTCTTCCTGTGGGCGTAAAAAACATTGAAGGGTCTTTTTCCAAAGGCGAAATAGTGAAAATCAAAGATTCTAGCGGAAATGTATTGGGTTTGGGCAAAACGCAATTTTCTTCCGACAAACTAGAAGAAATGAAAACCGAAAATCGCCAAAAAGAATTGGTACATTACGATTACCTGTATTTGTACTAATGTCGCTGAGCATATCTGAAATGGCACAATACCAACGCCAACTTCTTCTGCAAGATTTTGGGTTGAAAGCACAAGAAAGGTTAAAAAACTTTTCGGTACTTGTAATTGGTGCTGGCGGACTTGGCTGTCCGCTTTTGCAATACTTGGCTGCTGCTGGCATAGGTCGCATAGGAATTGTAGATGGGGACAGGGTGCAGCAAAACAACTTGCATCGCCAAGTTTTATATACCACTGCCGATGTTGGAAAAATAAAAAGCGTGGTAGCAGCCCTAAAACTACGCGATATGAACCCCCACATAGTGGTAGAGGAATTTCCTTTTATGTTCGAAAAAGCCAATGCGTTACCACTTTTGGCTGATTATGACTTATTGATTGACGGCTCCGACAATTTTTCAACTCGCTACTTGTGCAACGATGCCTGTGTCATACTGGACAAACCCTTGGTTTCGGGTGCCATTTTCATGTATCAAGGTCAGATTTCGGTATTCAATTATCAAAATGGGCCTACTTACAGATGCCTGTTTCCCGAACCTCCCCTTGCGCACGAAAGACCTTCTTGTAGTGAAATAGGGGTTTTGGGGGTTTTGCCAGGTGTAATAGGAAGCATTATGGCTGCTGAAACCATCAAAATTGCAGCCAAGGTAGGAACGCCCCTTTCGGGTATATTGCTAACCTACGATGCGCTAGGCAGCACATTCGATTCATTTACCTTTTCAACAGTACCCGAAAACAAACACATTACTACTTTAGGCCAATATGATTTTGATTGTGACCTAGAAAGCATGCAAGAAATTTCATGCGATGAACTAAAAACCCATTTTTCCGAATATCTAATTGTCGATGTGCGAGAAAAAGAGGAATATGCCGTTTTCAATATTGGTGGTATAAACATCCCTCTTTCAGAGTTGGAAAATAAATTGTCCCAAATACCCAAAGAAAAGCCTGTAGTGGTTCACTGCCAAGGTGGAAGCCGTAGTAGGAAAGCCATTCAAATTTTGAAAAAAAATCACGGGTTCCGAAACTTGATTAACTTATCGAACGGACTTAGAGATTGGTAAAAAGGGTTTGTACCTAGGCAGTCTTTTCTAATATACCAACATGATTCCTACCACGCAATACATATCAAAAAAAACAAATGTTTTTAAGTGGGGAATATTTTTTTTCAGCACTATTTGGTCGCTTCTCGCCAAGGCTCAAGACCCTCAGTTCTCGCAATATTACTCCGCACCCTTGTATTTGAATCCCGCTTTTGCTGGTTCTTCTGGTTGTAGCCGAATAGTAAGTAATTTTCGAAATCAGTGGTTTGCTTTGAACCAGCCTTACAATACGTTTGCTTTCTCTTTCGACCACAACTTAGACCGCTACAACAGCGGTGTTGGGGTGCAATTTGTAAGTGACCAAGTGGGTAAAAATGGAATTTCTACCTTGAATGGCTCATTGTTTTATGCTTACCGTATCGACTTTTCGCCCAAGCACAGTTTGCGTGCCGGTATTCAAGGAGGAATAATGAGCAAACATTTAGACATTCTTCAGCTAACATTTCCCGACCAGTTTACCAACGACGGCTTTCAAGAAAACACCTCTGGCGACTATGCCAACAAACGGCTCAGAACGTATTTTGCGAGTATATCCAGCGGACTTTTATACTATTCATCCAGTTTTTGGTTGGGTTTAGCGGCACACCACCTCAACGAGCCAAACCATAGTTTTTTCACAGAGAAAGGCAACGCACAGCTTCCAGTAAAACTATCTCTTCATTCTGGCTATAAATTTTCAGTAAACAAAAAATTGTTACACGGCAAAATGCCTGAAAAAATGAAATACCTAACTCCCACGTTTTTATTTAAGCACCAGGGCTCGTTCACTCAGCTAGACTTGGGCATTTACTATAGTTCAACTCCCATTTTTATAGGTTTTTGGTATAGAGGCATACCGTTTTTAAAAAGCAGTGAAAGTTATACTAATCGCGATGCGTTGGTGATACAAGGAGGCTTTCGTTTCGACAAATTGAATTTGGGATATAGCTTTGACTATACCATGTCGAACTTGTCGTCTTTTGCAAGAGGTTCACATGAAATTTCCTTGGGATATGTTGTTTGCAGAGGGTACAAAAAACCCAAACAGCGACTACAAAAACTGCCTTGTCCCGACTTTTATAACAACGAATTAGCGCGATGAGAGTATTTCACCTTTCGCATCCACCTTCTCGTTTTCCTTCAGCACAAACCTTTGCTTGTCTTTTTTTACGATAGTGCCGTCCAACAACACTTTTGTACCCTCTTTAGTGATGATGTCTTTTTCAAGTTTAGTAGGTTTACCATCTATCACCGACCACATTTTACCCATTTTCATAATATAATATTCATTTGGCAATTGGCCTGGAATTGTCCTTTTTTCTAAAGGAATAAGCTGGCCTTCGAAACTAATGCGGTCTTTTTCTTTCAGCAAAAACTTGCTGCCATCTGTCTTTAAAACTATTCCATCTGTTTTAACCACCATTTTGTTATTGATATTGTAGTCCTCTTTCAATGTGGCAGGTTTTCCATCTGTTACTAACCACATTCGACCGTGTAACATTGTGAGATAATTCTTGTCGGAATTCACGCTTTCTTCAGGTTTTTCATCAGGCAATTCGTCGCCCGTTAGGGCAATTCGCTGTCCTTCGTGCATTAAAATGCGTGAACCGTTTGGCTTCACCACTTGGCCAATCTTCAGAATTTTAGAGCCATTTGTCAAAGTAATGTCGTTGGTCAAAAGTGAGGTTTCGGCGTCTTTGATAATGAAAACTTTGCCTTGTTTGAATGTCACATGATCCAACACAAAACGGCTTTTCTTATTTTTAGACCCTTCAGCACATGGTGTAGTGGCAAGCATCAATTTGCCATCTAAACCCACTACATCACCCTCTCTCATGATAAATTTTTGTTGTTTTGTGCCTGTAACGACTATCCCATTCACCGTAATGCGTGTAGTATCTAGAACATAATCCTCGTTAAGCACCGTCAACTTTCCGTCTTTTAGCAAATAAAGCAACCCGTCTTTTTTTATGATACCATTACTAAATAGCATTTCATTGTTTAGGAACAGTTCACCTTTAGAATTGAGTTTTTCTCCGTTTTTCAAGGAAAAATTGACACCTTCTTTCATGGTCACAAAACCTTTATCGTTTACTTTCGTGCCATTAGGAAATAAATATTCGCCTTCTATGATTGCCATTTTATTGTTGACAGCCTTAATGACCAATCCGTCCCGTTTCAACACAAAGGATTCTGGAGACAGGGCTCCATCGGTATTCAAAAAAATTTCACCTTTCAAGGTCAAAACTTCATTTTCTGCAATCTGAATGTATTTCCCCGATTTGCCGAAATAGTATTTTCCGTCGGCGGTAAGCCTGTTGGAATCGAGAATATTTTTTTCTACATCTACCGGTCGAAGTTCGCCTGGCAATATTTCCAACATTTTACCTTCTCTTTTTATATAGCCCGATAGCATGCGCAAACGGTTTTGTAATATGCCAAAAGAACCGTTTTTCAACATAACTTCACCTTCTCGAAGCTTGGTTTTCAAACCGTTAGCAAATGTTATATCGCCATATTTACTTATTTTGGCACCATTTGAAAATTCTATTTCGGCTAGAAGCGGACTAGTGCTTCCATCCTTCTCTATTTTATACGTTTTGCCTTCGCGTAAAATAACGCCATCACGCATTAATTTCTGGTCATTTTGTTGGGCTTTTAAAAGCGTTGCAAAACCTAAAAAAAGAAAAAATAGCTGGGCTCGTTTCATGATATTCTATCTGGTTGGTTTTTATCTATTCTATGAAATAATTTTTTAAAGTAAATGTGCCCTAAACAGCCCCCTTTTCTCCAGTTCTTTAACGGCTACCAATACAGCACCTGCAATTGCTGCTCCCAAAACTGCCCCACACAAAATGTCGAGAGGAAAATGCACCCCTAGATAAATGCGGCTGAATGAGACCGTGCTTGCCCAAATAAAAAGACCTAAAAAAGACCAATAGGACAGCTTCAGAAAAGAGTAAAGCAAGACCAATAAGCAAAAAGTATTGGCTGCATGAGAAGAAACAAAACCATACATTCCGCCTCGATAATCGTTTACTATATGTGTTGTTTGTGCCAATTCAATATCGTGCGATGGGCGAACACGTTGAATGTTTTTTTTTAGGGCTCCAGATAGTTGGTCGCTCATCGAAATAGCCAAAACAACCGCCAATAAAGGCAATAAAGCCGCTTTCTTCATCTTTTTGATGAATAAGAACAAAATATACGCATACAAAGGAATCCAAAACCAATCGCTGCTTATATAAAACATGGGCTGGTCGAGCCATGGGCTATGCAACCCGTTTAGAAGCACAAAAAACTGTCTGTCAAATTCGATAATTTTTTGAAAAATGGTCATACAAAATCTTCGCCGTAAAATTCTTTAGCGTCGCCCAAAAACTCCTTTACTCGTTGTTCGCTGTCTTTCTTACAAATCATCAAAACATTTTCATGTTCAGCTACAATCAGGTCTTCCACTCCTTCCATAATGACGAGTCTTTCATTGGGTGTGCGCACAATACAGTTTCTGCTTTCATAAAGCAAGTGATTGCCTTTCAACACGTTGCCATTTTCGTCTTTGTCTGAAATATCGTACAAAGACTTCCAGGTACCCAAATCGCTCCACCCAAAATCACAAAGCAACACATGTACATTTTTGGCTTTCTCCATTATGCCATAATCTATCGAGATGCCTTTACATAGCGAATAAGTGCTGTCTATAAACTTGGCTTCTTCTGGAGTGTAATACACTTCATTGCCTTGATTGAATAGGTCGGCCATTTCGACAAGGTGGGCTTCAAAACTATCGATAATAGTTCTTGCATTAAATACAAAAATGCCAGCATTCCATACGAAATCACCACTTTCTATAAATTGTAAAGCAAGTTCCAGATTTGGTTTTTCGGTAAAGGTTTTCACCTTGTGCAGTTCGCCATAGCTTTTCCCCAAAAATTGTATGTAGCCGTAACCAGTATCGGGTCTGTGTGGTTTTATACCTAGGGTGACGATGAGGGGATTTCGTTCAGTTTCGGAAAGGGACATTTCGATGCATCGCCTGAACTCCTCTTCCTTCATGATGACATGATCAGAAGGGGCAACCACGATATTGGCCTCAGGATTTTTTTGATAAATTTTATAGGAAGCATAAGCAACACAAGGTGCAGTATTGCGCGCCACAGGTTCCAACAATATTTGGTCATCGCTTAGAAGTGGTAGTTGAGCTTTGACCTTATCCTTGTATATTTTATTGGTGACGATGTATATATTTTCCATCGGGCATATTCCCTCGAAACGAGCTACCGTTTGCTGTATCATCGTTTGCCCAGTCCCCAATATATCGTGAAATTGCTTAGGATGGTTATTTCGGCTGAATGGCCAAAAGCGGCTACCAATGCCTCCGGCCATTATCACCACATACGTATTTTTGTTCTTCATTTTTACTATCAAATCACGAAGATACAAATTTTAAAAGTAGTGATAAGCGATTAACACTTGTATTAAACCAAATGCCCTGTAGGACAAACATTTTATCTACTTTTGAGTTAAAATTTTCATTATTCAAGATTCATGCGCAAACCAACCATCGGAGTTCTTCTGTTGAACTTGGGCACACCCGACAGCCCCTCTACCAGTGATGTAAGAAAATACCTTCGCCAATTCCTGATGGATTGGCGCGTAATTGACATCCCTTTCCTAAATCGATTTTTACTGGTTAATCTTATCATAGCCCCTTTTCGAGCACCGAAATCGGCAAAGGTGTATAAAGAACTTTGGACCAACGAGGGCTCGCCATTAAAAGTATACGGCAACGAAATAACCAAACTATTACAAGAAGCCTTGGGCGACCAATATCTTGTATCGTTGGGCATGCGATATCAAAACCCAAGCACCGCCGAAGCTTTGGAAAAATTTAAGAACGTGGGTTTGGAAAAAATCATCATCATTCCGCTATATCCCCAATATGCTTCTGCTAGCACAGGTTCCAGTTTGGAGGAAGCAATGCACATAATAAAGGATTGGGAAATCATACCCGAGCTCCAATTTGTGAGCGAGTATTCGGGCAATGAGCTGATGATCAAGACTTTTGCAGAAATTGGCAAAAAGTACATGAAAGAAATCACTTACGACCACTTCCTGTTCAGCTACCATGGTTTGCCAGAAAGACAAATTTTAAAAGGTTCGTGCAACCAATATTGCAAGCTAGGCACTTGTTGTGGCACCTTTCATCAGTACAATCGCCATTGCTATAGGGCGCAGTGTTTCAATACTTCGCGGCTTTTGGCCAAAGAACTTGGATTGTCAGAAGATGACTACACCGTTTCTTTTCAGTCTCGCCTTGGAAAAACGCCTTGGATAAAACCTTATACTGACGACAAAATTAAAGAGCTGTGTGCCAAAGGAAAGAAAAAAGTGCTTTGCTTCTCCCCTTCGTTTGTAGCCGACTGCCTAGAAACGACCATCGAAATTGGGGAAGAGTACAAAGAATTGTTTGAAGAAAACGGCGGAGAACATTGGCAATTGGTAGAGAGTTTGAACAAACATCCACAATGGATTGAATGTTTAAAGCAAATGGTGTTGTTAAGAGTTAGCCCAACCTCCTAACAATCAAATTTTTAACTAGTTCGTGAAGATTTAACGGCATCATGGTTCGCCAATTGTCTATATTCAATGTGCCACCAAAATTTAAATAACTGTCTAGGTGGTATTTTTTCCACTGGTCTTCAACGAAATAGCGAAAATTTAAGGCTGCTATCCACCCGTCTTCCACATCGTCAAACCATTCTTCATAATAGCTATCGTCAGAGGCATGAAAATTCAACACATTTTCGCCAATTAAAATGTATTCATTGATTCCGTTTTTGGAAAGGACATCCAACACATTTCTTTTCAAATACATAATGTCGTTATTAATGGCATCATTCCACTCGCCAAAAAACTCCAAAATGGCAAATTGAGCTGAATAGTTTACATACAATAGTTTGATGTAAAGTGTTTCTGAACCGATGTAGTCCCACTTGGGGTGTATGTAATGGTCGTAAATGGCAGTGCTGTATTTTGTATAATCGTATTCATTCCCATAAAATGGGGAATTCTTATCGTGAGAGGCTCGATAATATTTTTCCCAATTGTAAAACGGTTCGATATGGTGCACAAGTATATAAATTCAGTATAACCCTAAAATAAGATATTTCAACCATAGTTCCACGTGGAACACATACAATAGAAGAATGTAGGTATTTTACAGATAATTCGTTTCTATCTTTGTAAATGGTTCCACGTGGAACACTATCTAAATAGCAATTATGTTTAAAGAATATGATGTAATAGTAGTAGGTGCCGGACATGCAGGATGTGAAGCAGCTGCTGCTGCAGGCAACATGGGTGCAAAGGTAATGCTCGTCACTATGAATATGATGACAATTGGCCAAATGTCATGCAATCCAGCCATGGGAGGTGTGGCTAAAGGTCAAATTGTTAGAGAGATAGACGCACTAGGTGGACTTTCTGGAATTGTGGCAGACAAGTCTATGATTCAGTTCAGAATGCTAAACAGGTCAAAAGGGCCTGCAATGTGGAGTCCAAGAACTCAAAACGATAGAAACAAATTTGCCGAAGAATGGCGACTTGCATTGGAAAAAATAGAAAACGTGGACTTTTGGCAAGAATCAATAACAGGTCTTCTAGTAAAAGAGAACCGTGTTATCGGTGTAAGGACAGCTATGGGTTTAGAAATACGTGGAAAGGCAGTTGTATTAACAAATGGTACATTTCTGAATGGACTTATACATATTGGTGAAAAGAACTTTTCGGGAGGAAGAACAGCTGAAAAAGCAGCAACAGGCATAACGGAACAACTCATTTCGCTTGGTTTCGAAACTGGACGCATGAAAACCGGGACACCTCCACGTATAGATGGCAGAAGTATTGACTATAGTAAAACAGAAGAGCAAAAAGGAGATGAAAATCCGAGTAAATTCTCTTATACCGACGAAACAAAACCACTAGAGAGGCAAATGAGCTGTTTCGTCACTTATACAAACGAACAAGTGCACGATATACTTAAAACAGGTTTTGATAAATCCCCGATGTTTCAAGGTCGAATAAAAGGTCTTGGTCCACGATATTGCCCATCTATAGAGGATAAAATAAATCGATTTGCAGACAAAGAGCGACATCAGTTGTTTTTAGAACCAGAAGGATGGAATACTGTTGAGGTCTATATAAATGGCTTTTCTTCATCACTACCAGAGGATGTGCAATACAGAGCATTGACTAAGATTGAAGGACTAGAAAATGCTAGAATGTTTAGACCAGCATATGCTATAGAATATGACTATTTCCCCCCTACTCAATTAAAACCTACTCTTGAAACCAAACTTGTGAATAATCTATTCTTTGCGGGACAAATAAACGGAACCACTGGCTATGAAGAAGCAGCGGGACAAGGTCTAATTGCAGGAATAAATGCAGCAAACACAGTAATGGAAAATGAGGCCTTTGTAATGAAGCGGTCAGAAGGATACATAGGTGTACTCATAGATGATTTGATAAACAAAGGAACGGAAGAACCTTATCGTATGTTCACTTCACGTGCAGAATACCGCATTCTTTTGCGACAGGACAATGCAGACTTACGACTAACCAAAAAAGGTTACGACATGGGACTAGCAAAAGCAGACAGACTTGAAAAATTGATACAGAAAGAAACAGCAATAGATGAAATAAAAAATTGGCTGAAAACATATAAAGTCAGTCCAGAGGCGGTGAATGGTGTATTGGAATCGTTAGGTTCAGCTACTATACGCGAAAAGTGTAGTCTGGAAACATTTATCAAAAGACCAGATGTAAGTATTTCTGATCTAGGTAAAATTGGCCAGGAGGTAACACAAAACCTACGAAAATATTCAAGCGAGACAATAGAACAAGCTGAAATCCAAATTAAATATCAAAACTACATAGAGAAAGAGGAAAATCTTGTAAATAAGATACATACGCTTGAAAACTATCGCATAAATACTACGATTGATTACGACAACATTGTTTCATTGTCATTAGAAGGTAGGGAAAAGTTGAAAAAAATTAAACCACAAACATTGGGACAGGCCTCACGAATAAGTGGTGTATCACCTGCCGATATTTCTATTTTAATGGTGTACTTAGGACGTTAAAAAGGACTGTAGGGACAAGCATTAATATTTCACTTATTTTTGTCTAAATCCCATTAAAAGTGAAATGTTTCAACAATCCTATTTTAGGAATCTCCTTAGCGTTCATTTTATACTCCTGTGCAAACATAGTAGCACCAACCGGAGGAGAAAAGGACAACGATAAACCAAAATTAACCAAAACAATTCCCGCAAGTGGAAGTATAAACTACAAAGAAACTGAGGTAAAATTTATTTTCAGCGAATGGATACAGGAGAATAATTTAAAGGAGGAGTTAATCATCATTCCTACCCCAGACAAATACAAAACTAAAGTATCGCGAAATACCATAACTTTTTACTTCGACAGTAGTTCGCTCGTTAAAAACACCACTTATTACTTTAACCTAAGAGAAGGTATCAAAGATATTACTGAAGGAAACAAATCCGACAGTGCCACGTTGGTGTTTTCAACTGGAACATATATTGATTCATTGGAAATAGCCGGAAGTGCAAAAAAAGCACTAGATAACAAACCGGAGAAAAATACCGTAGTGTTGGTTTTTGCAGCTGACTATAATTTCAATTTGTTAAAATCAAGACCATTATACCATACCAAAACAGAAAAGAATGGTGATTTTCGAATTCAATATATGAAACCGGGTAACTATTATATATACGCTTTTGTTGATGAAAACAATAATGGAAAATATGATGAAAATAAAGAATTTATAGGATACTCAAATAATAACCTAAATCTAAAAGGAACAGTGTCTGACATTAACTTAAAAATGGTAAAAGAAGACCACGAACATATCATTATAAAAAAAATAGAATCTAGTAAAGGTAAAGTGCCAAATCTAGAATTTAACAAAGAAATATCATTTATTAACATTAAAAAGCTAAGAGATACTCAAGATATTGTCTATCCCTATATAAATGGGAAATCTCTATTTTTATATACCACCAAGAAAGTTGATACCACAAGTATAATCATCGAAACAAAGAATGTACTTGGAAACAATGGCCGTGATACAATAAAGATAGCATTAGACTATACAGATACGAGCAAATATTTGGTAGTTCCAAATCCAGGAAAAGGTGAGATAGAACCTAATCAGGAAATCACGATACAACTTTCAAAACCATATAAAACTTTTAAACCAATTATCTCAATTAAAAATGGGAATAAGGAATATACAAATGGTGATTATACAAAAGTAATTAAGATAAAGGAAGACAAAATGACCGGAATATTAGTGATAAGCCCTATAAATAGTTGGAAAGATAGTGTCGCTATAAAGCTATATCCCGAAACATTTGAACCAATATGTGGCTATGTAAGAGATACCATAAAATTAAATTACACTTTGAAATCGGTGGAAAAATTTGGGTCAATTGGTGGGAAAGTCAATTGCGATGCTCAAAAAGTATTGATTCAATTGGTGGGAAAAGACAGTAAAATAATCAAACAGACTGAACATAAAGATTTCTTATTTGAATACCTGCAAGAGGGTGAATATAATATTAGAGTAGTAGATGACCAAAATGGTAATAGTCTTTGGGATCAAGGAGATTATAGAACGAGAAAAATGCCAGAAATCATTTATCACTATCCAGACACCCTAAAACTAAAAGCAAATTGGGAAATATTGGATGTTAAAATAAGTTTCTAATTGTCCATTAGTTTCAAGTTATCCACACAAAAAACAGAATCAACATTAGAGGGATAATAATTATACATTTGACCCACAATAGCGATAATGTTATACACTTGTTTAACTTAATAAATATCCCATACACTATACACATGAAAAAGTATATTTTAATTGTGTACAAGCTTATAATTGATTGATTGTGTTTCTGTTATACTGTGGATAAAAGTACAATGTTGTGAATAGAAGCCTAAAAAAAAGGAATATAATTCAGAGCAAATTAAATCTTCAATACTTATCTACAAATCCACAAGCTAATAGTAATTATACTTAATAATTTAAATCTTCTTTTTCTATAACATATATAATATGGGGCGTTTTGTACACATCGCTTGGCTCGTGATTTTGACACCTCTTTGGTTAGTTGGACAAGACATCTCGTTAGCAAACGAATATCTGCAAAAAGAAGATTTTCAAAAGGCCAAAATTCATTACGAGCTTGCGTTAAATAAAAATGCAAACCCGAGCGAGGTATATCCGGGATATGTACAAAGCCTGACTCGGCTAAATGAAAATAAATTAGCCGAAAAGTTTTTTAAAAAACTGATTAAAAGTGACCCAAACAATATTTATTATAAATATGACTACACCTTGTTTTTGAGACAAATAAATAGCAAAGACTTAGAAAAAGTAACGCTAAAAACTATAAATGAAAGCATTGAAAATCCGCCCTACGTATACAATGCTATACTTTATCTTTTATCTAAGAAAGAATATGACCTATTGGAATTAACAATATTGATATATAGGAATAATTTAAAAATGAACACTGCCTACTACAAGGAAATGGCAGAAGTTAAAAAAATGAAAGGAGATCAACGCAAGATGTCCGAAGAATTACTCTTAGGATTTTTGGCCGATAATGAACCTATAGAAGAATTGAAAAATACTTTACAAAACTATTTGACCGAACCGTCCGAAATAGAACATTTTCGTATTTTATTATTGGAACTTGCAGAAACCGACCCATCGAATAATATGATACCAGAACTGCTCTTGTGGTTGTTTGTACAACAAAAAGACTTTTCAAGCGCCGCTGTACAAGCAAAAGCACTTGACAAACGATACAAGCTAAACGGTGAAAAACAGCAAGAAGTCGCTGACTTGGCTTTGGAAAACAAAGACTATGATGTAGCCATCAAGATATTCGAATCCATTGTAAAAGATTATCCAAGAACGAATAATTACTACCAAGCACGCACCAAAAGCATATTGGCCAAAGAACAGAAAATAAAATCGAAATATCCGATTGATAAAATCGAACTATATGGTTTGGCAAAAAACTACAAAGACTTAATGGCTGAAGCAAAAGCGGGTAACAGCACCCAACTATACAAACAAGAGGCCGATTTGGCATTGTTATATGGTTTTTATCTAGACAAATTAGATTCTGCACTTTTTCTTATGAATGATGCGTTGAAAATAAGTGCCCATGATAAAAAGTTTCAAGCAAAGGCAAAGCTACATTTAGGCGATTTGTATTTACTCGATAATCAGCCTTGGGAATCGACACTACTGTACTCGCAAGTAGAACTGATGGAAAAAGACCAGTTATTGGGTCATGAGGCAAAATTGCGTAATGCCAAGCTATACTATTACAAGGGCGATTTTAAAATGGCTGAAGAGCAAATGGACGTGCTCAAATTGGCTACCTCACGCGAGATATCCAACGATGCTATACAGCTTAGCGTACTCATTCAAGACAATATCGCCGAAGATACCATTGGGTATGCCTTGAAAAGATATGCTGCTGTGGAATTGCTTATATTCCAAAACAAATGGGACGAGGCAAAATCAGAATTAGACTCACTTTATAAAGAATATCGCGCCAAAAGTTTGAAAGACGACATCTTGTTTTTGGAAGCCAAAATTGCCCGTCAGTTTGGCCATTACCTGGAAGCCGTAGGCAAACTGGAGCAGTTGTTGCAAGAATATGCTACCGACATATTGGCTGACGATGCCGCCTATCAAATAGCCCAAATGTACGAGTATCAGCTAAGAGACCGCGAAAAGGCCATGGAGTACTACAACAAAGTAGTGACACAGTTCCCTGCTAGTATTTATGTGGTGGATTCGCGCAAGAGGTATCGAGAAATAAGAGGAGATAAAGTGAATTAGTGTTGTGCTTAACGGCACGGTGTTCAAGTCTTTTTCGGGGTTGACGAAGCCGGACTTATCCACCGAAAGGAAGAGACGAGAATCGAGCCGGCTTAACCCCATAAGTGGATTTTGAGTAGCGCAAGTCCATATAGCCCAATAAAAATGCTAGGTTTGCTCTAAAAAGGGCAAGATGCCTTAAAGATAAGCGTCACTCGGCAGGAACCGAGCGACTGCGGGGTCGGTCCTCTTACGCTTGCTGGTAACGTTTTGCGGCTTTGCGAAGAAGCGGATTTCGGAGCACAAAACTGTCAACATACCACAAAATTTGATGCGAGGTAGAATGTTCAA
>DMUD01000062.1 GCA_003476475.1 Cytophagales bacterium
CGGAGCGTGGAGCGAAAATGCATCGCACAACTCGCCCCTTAGCGCGCCTGCCGAAGGGGATACCAATTCGCTTGAAAATTGTTTCAAAAGACTGGTTCAAAAATACAATGTTCCCGCTTCAATGATAAACATGGGGGTGCCTTTTTATGGCAGAAGCTTGAAAGGCAAAGAGGGTATTAAACTAGATTTGTACGGAAAGATACATTCAGGACAAACCGACGACGAAACCTTTGTGCCCGACCTAGGCGGCGCCAATTATTACAACATAATGTTGAACAAAGACAAGTTTGAAGACAAATGGGACGAAAAAGCACAAGTTCCCTACATGGTGGGAAAAAACATCAACACATTTCTTTCATACGACAACCCTGAATCCATAAAGCGAAAAGCCCAATTTGTAAATGCCAACGATGCCGCAGGTGTCATCATTTGGGAAATTTCAGGCGATTTTATTGAAAAGACACCCGGTGATGGCGTCATAGGTTCTACTCCGCTTATAGATGCTTTAAATGAAACATTGCTGACCCCCCAAAAAAAATCGATTCCAAAACGCTGGCGCGAACCTTCCACCAAAGTACAACGAGAAAATGGATGGAGAGCCAAAGCAGTAAAACAAAACTTTAAAAACATCTTCAAAAAAGAAACACCTGCCACACAAGCTTCTGAAGAAGAACCCATTGTACTGGTAGATATTTTAGAGAAAAAAGAAAAAGCAACTGTTGCAAAAGAAGAAAAAGAAAAAGGATGGAGAACAAAAGCCATCATGCAAAACCTAAAAAACATCTATAAAAAAGACGAGACTGCCAACTGACATGCTGCTAGTCTGAAAATCATTTTTTGAATATTTAAAGAGCGTATTGATGTCAAAAAATTACTTTGTAAAACTTTCTGCTACTTTCATTTGCCTATTTTGTTGGGAAAGTATTTGGGCGCTATCCCCTGCCGATAGCCTTGGCAAAAGACCAGACGATTTTGTAATGCCTTCCAACCCTTCAACCACGCAACCTGGCATTTTGAATAGTTACCTCAAAAGCCTAAGTGCAAAATCGGCAGTGCAAAATTCCATTTCTAATCCAAAACCGCCAAAACATGGCATTTTGGCACAAGATCTTGTGGTGTCGGGAAAAGTGAGGTTCAGTCCCATTTTCCGTAGCATGGACAACGCCTACAGCGACATGCGCACTTCCAAGCAAAATCTGTCTTTTGTAGATTACCCTAGCGGTGGCAACGCCATTGCCCAAGGTGCCTACCCTATTTTGGAATTGAACTTGGCAAGCAAACTCACCAAAAATGTAGATTTCAACATCGGTTATTCCTATTCATACGGTTTTAGCGGCAACGATTCAACATTAAACAACAAATCGCTTTCTTCTATTCAAAACTTGCGATTTGGGGCAAATTTGAAAACTGCCATCGGTACTTTTTCATTTTCGGCGGGCCAAATTTTGCCATTAAAGCTGAGTAAGTTTACCATGAGCCAACCCATTTATCGCGACAACTACTTCGACCGTTTGCCCTGGGACTGGTTTCGTAATTCGTTCCTTCGTTACGACGAGTACTACTCCTTAAAATCGAACATGGGCGGCCAGAACCAAAGCCGTTCCTTGTTTTCGGGCTGTTCCATAGCTGGAAATATATTGCCACTGGGGGTAAATGTCACCGCATTGTTTGGCCGCACAAGTCTTACCTCGCCTTACAATTCTTATTTGTTGGGTTCTCCTTCGGTATTGTACGGAGCAAGGGTAGAGAAAAATGTGTTTACCCGCCACATGAACGGTAGCGTAGGCTTGAACGGGTATTTCAGGAACGGATATGTATCTACCACCGACAACCGACTAGATATCAATGAGATATACAGCATAGATGGCGATTTGAAATTCAAGGGTTTCAAATTGGTAGGTGAGTTGGCTGCCAACAAAATGAACAATCCTTATGCCAAAGAAGGCGGAACGGCTTTTCAATTTAGGGCAGAATTTGATAAAAGGATTTTGCCCCTCCCTATTTCGGCCGAGTATTACAGGATAGACCACGCCTTTGCCAACTACGACGGTTCTGTTTTAAACACCAATTCCAACCTGCGTGCAGGAGGTTCTACTATTGGTACTATAGACGACCCTACCTACTTTTTGAATTTGCTGCAAGAAATAGGCCAATATACCAACAACAGGCAAGGAGTGGTGTTGAAAACGAATTTGCGTGTGAAAAAACTGACCATTGATTTGGGCTATGCAACCAGCCAAGAACTAGAAAATTTGAACGATTCCATTGTCACCATCCAACACCGTGTCAATGCTTTTACCCGTTCGCGTTTCAACCAATGGAGAATGCAAACTGGCCCTTATGGCCGTGTGCGCAGTGTGTTCAGAAGAACATTTGAAAACATTGCCATTACTAACAGGTCTATTTTTGATAAAAAATTTACATCTGCCGAAGCCATGTTGATGTACAAAACTAAACTTTTCAAAAAAGACATCATCATCATGAATTATCATACATTTGGTACGATTCGTTCTGGATTTACGGCGTTTCCAATTATTAAAAATAGTGAAGTACACGTCAGGCAATATTACTCCGAAACCAATATTGCCTATCATTTTGCCAAAAAACTAACCGGTGTGTTGAATTATGGATTTGAAACATGCAAGGGCGGCGACAATACCATTCGCGGTGAAAACGGCAAGCCGATTGACCAAAGAGGAAACAGTTACAGTATTGGCCTGGACTATGATTTTATGGCAACGGGCGGTTTGCACCTACGCCACAAATGGTTCGACCACAAAGACTTCAATTTCGAACAAGACAAATTTAACGGACAAGAAACCCATTTAGAACTCGTCATCTTTTTTTAGCACCCCCCACAAAACACTCGTTTACAGTTGAATAAATTTTGGAAAATGAACTATAAATCAGCATTCTTAGTATCGTCCCTCCTTGGTTTGGGTACCGTTGTGCATGGTCAGACGAGCAACAACAACCAATTTTGGGTAGAAGGCTACGGTCGTGCCATCGTAACTTCAAACAATTTGAAAGCTGAGGCGGCCGACAACAAAACTTCCACTAATACAGTGTATGGCTACACACTTTTCGATTTGTCTAACAACTTGCGCACCAAAAACCTATGGGCAAACGCTATTTTGAGGGGTTACAGTCCTTTTGGTGGATTTTTTGGAACAGGTACTGTTTTTAATTTCCGTCAGTTCCAACTGGGTGGCAATATTGGCAAAGCCGTGTCGTACGAGCTGGGCGATATCAATGTGGGCGAAGGCATGAGCCATTATTCTGTCAATAACTTCGACGATTTGTATTCTAGGTTCGAATCGCCGCTTTTGTCCCAAAGAAAAGACATCTTACTGTACGAAAACTTCAATTTTGGCAATTTGTGGCGTTTGCAAGGCGTGCAATCTAGGGCGAAGTTTAAAGTGGGCGATTTGATCGATACCGTTTCTTTGTATGGTTTTGCGGCTCGTACCAATGCCACCGACGACCGTACTGTGGCCGACCGCATTTTGTCGGGCGGTAGAGTGGGAATAGATGTGCTAAAATATTTGAATGTGGGCGGTAATTATGTGGCCTTGCTCGACGTGCCTATCAACACTGCTACCATGAAATATCGAAACGAAATACTGAGCGGAAATGCTAAATTGAATATGCCCATTGGCAACGACATTTTTGTACACGCTGGCACCGATTTAGGCATGTCGTCCTATACCAACACCAATTCGGTGACCAATGTGTCTGTTTCCTACAAAGATTATTACTACGAAGGGTTAGCGGGAATTACCTACAAACCCATAAAACTGAAATTTACGGCCACTTACCGCGAAGTGGGGCCACAGTTTTCGAGCCCAACTGCCCAAACAAGAAGGGTAAACAACGTGGCAGGTACCCAATTATTTTCCCAAATTGCTGGAGTGGCGCGCAGCCAATCGCTTTTCGACCGCTACACGCAAGAGAACATGTACAACAGAGTCATTCTGCCCACTTTGCAAGAATTTAACCCCATATACAGCAACATACACCCCTACGGAGTGGCAACTCCCAATAGAAGGGGTTTTATTTTGGGTCTTAAGACCGATACATCGGCCAAAATCATCGACGCCGAATTTGTGTTCGAAAACCATTCGGAAGTGGTAGGTGAAGGGGTAACCGACCCGCGCGTGTTCACAGGCATCAGAGCAGGTATGTCCTTCAATCTTGGCCGTTTTATTGCTTCAGAAAGAAATTTTATTTTCCAGGGAGGGTATCGCGCTGAAAACACTACCCGTGCAGGCGAGAATGAATCGGGCAAGGCTGGATTTACTTTGAAATCGACCATTATAGATGCGGGCGTAAGTTTGGAAGTGGTGAAAAAAGTCGATTTGCTGGCTGGAGCCAAACAATTGGTAGCCAGTGGTTCTGAATTTATTTCCAAAAGAGACGAGTTCAATGAATTCTTGACCACCGAGCTTCCGGTTAAAAGAACCTATGATGTAAAAGATATGGTGTATTCTGTTGGTGCCAGGTATCGAATAAACAATACTTCACACCTTACTTTCAATTACAATGTAAGCGACTACGAAGACATGCTTACCAAAACTCGCAACAACACCATTTCGCAGTATTTCTTGAACTTCACCATGAAACTGTAAGTTTCCTTTTGTGATTTGGATATATAAATAAGAGCATGAATATGATGGCCATACCGTTCAAAAAAGGATATCTTTCGATGTGGTGCCCCCTACTCGCCGCCTTGGTGTTGTGGGGCTGCCGAAATCCCAAACTGAAAGACAAAGATTTTGTTGGCCCCGCCTACATAGTTGCCACTGCCAACTTTAGAGTTTTGGGCGATAAAATCAATTTCAGTAACGCACTGATAAATGATTCCAT
>DMUD01000234.1 GCA_003476475.1 Cytophagales bacterium
TGGGATTGGGAAAACGGGTGGCCATGCGGGCTACTTGTTCGTCGTCCTTTTTGTAGAAAATATTTTTGTTGTGTTTTAGCAGAAAATAGAAAAGCTCGCTATGTCCTTTGGCCACATTTTCCAGACTGCCATATCCTTCCAAATGGTCGAGGCCAACATTGGTTATGAGGCCAAAATCGGGTTCCGAAATGCGGGCAAGTAATTCGATTTCGTGCAAATGGTTGGCTCCCAATTCCAACACTACCATTTCGGTGTCGGGTGGTACCGAAAGTAGGGTAAGGGGCACCCCAATGTGATTGTTAAGGTTTCCTTGGGTGGCAAATGTGTTGAATTTTGCGCCCAAAACCTTTGACAGAAGTTCTTTGGTCGTTGTTTTTCCGTTGGAACCAGTAATGGCGATAATTGGGGCTTTCAGGGTGCGGCGGTAGGCGGTGGCTAAATTTTGTAAAGCTACCAGTGCATCCAATACTTGAATAGTTTTTCCTGTGTCGGTGTTGGTTTTTTCATCTACCACAACCCAGGCAGCCCCTTTGTCCAAAGCCTCTTGGGCAAAAAGATTCCCGTTGAAATTGCCACCTTTCAGGGCAAAGAAAATAGAGCCTGCTTCAATTTTGCGCGTGTCGGTCGAAACCTTGTGAGATTTCAGAAACTGTTGAAGCAAAAATTTCGAATCGTGAACCATGTACAATGCGGTGCAAAAATTTGCGGTGCCAGCTACAAAAACTAAACTCTGAACTCTGAACTTGATGATTAAACCCCAATCAATTCTTTATAAGCATCTACAGAAAGCAGCGCATCCACGTCGGCATGGTTTTTTACTTTGGCTTTGATAATCCAGCCTTCGCCATAGGGGTCACTGTTTACAAGCTCAGGACGGTTGTTCAAGGTGTCGTTTACCTCAAGCACTACAGCCGAAACGGGAATAAAAAGGTCAGAAACGGTTTTAACAGCCTCTACCGTACCAAAAACTTGGTCTTTCTCAATTTCTTGACCTACGCTGTTTATGTCTATGAAAACAATGTCGCCTAGTTCTTTTTGAGCAAAATCGGTAATGCCAATAGTGGCAGTATCACCTTCTAATTTAATCCATTCGTGTTCTTTGGTGTATTTGAGTTCTGCGGGAAATGTCATGGCATAATTTTTTCCAAAAATAGAAAGGTTTGGATTATTAACCACCTATTTAAACCCAAATAAAAAAATCGAGATTAGAGCAGAATGGGTCGAATTTAACGTTTTACCGAATTTAATGAAAGTCAGATTTTTTGGAGGTAAATACACGTTTTTGAACAGAAACAGCCGAAAACTCATAAGGGGGGCGCATGCTTTATTAGGTCCTATAATAACTAACAATGATTTGAATGTCAAGTGATAAAAACTATACTCGCGAGTATAGTTGTCTTTTTTAACACGTGTAGTGCGATTGGAGTTAGGGATAATGTATTGGGGTAAAAAGTTGTGCATAATTCTGAATTTCAGTGTATTAAAGTATAATTACTACCATATAACCTTTCATTTATGCATTACCTAAAATCTAATTTCGACAAGTATCTCAGCATCACCAAAATCTAGCTTCAAGAAAGTGGCCGCTGCCCATGGCAACTTCTCTTTTTACCCAAGGAAGCCAAATCCGTGCACGATATCCATTACCTCAAAGACATAAAACATTCAGGGTTAGGAAATTGTACGCTCATAGGGGACAAGGAGTACCTGTCTAGAGAACACTAGTTGGGCCTGTTCGCCGCTTGCCACATCAAGTTGGCTACCCCCTCGAGGAACAACCAACTGGAGCAAAAAAAGTTCCCGCCAATGCTCAGGCGTTCCAGGAAAAGGATAGATACACGGTCATCCTCAAACGCAACTATGCAAAGTCGGTCACGGGGCTATCCACAAGAATTATAGCCAAAATAGCCTCAGTGACTGTGCTACAATTCCTCCACTTTATTCACAACAAACCAATTGGAAAACTTAAATATGCACTCCTCTTTTAATCGCACAACAGGTTAAAATTAGTAAGACATCATTGAATTTTAAGGTCTTAATTTGAATGATTTGTTCACATTATCGACGATTATTCCTAAATTGCGCATCCATATATACATACTTTGATAAAACATTTGACAACACATAGTTATGGCATTTGACGTTGAAATGATTAAAAAGGTGTACGCTCTTATACCTGAAAGAGTGGAAGCCGCCCGTGCGCTAATTGGCAAGCCTTTAACCCTTTCTGAAAAAATTCTTTACTCGCATTTGGATGAAGGGACGCTTACCAAGGTGTATGAGAGAGGTAAATCTTATGTAGATTTTAACCCAGACCGTGTTGCCATGCAAGATGCCACCGCTCAAATGGCGCTTTTGCAATTCATGCAGGCAGGCAGACCAAAAGTTGCGGTTCCATCAACAGTGCACTGTGACCACCTAATTACAGCAAAAAAAGGAGCCAAAGAAGATTTGGCCTTTGCCACTAAAGAAAGTAAAGAAGTTTTTGATTTTTTGGGTTCTGTTTCAAATAAATATGGTATTGGTTTTTGGAA
>DMUD01000066.1:0-13537 GCA_003476475.1 Cytophagales bacterium
AAAAAACACCAACACAATCTTGCCAAACACAGCGCTTGTCTTACCAAAACTGAACTCATTTTTTCTTTTATCCAGCTTCTTTCTGAAAACGGTACGGTTTGTGTTTTGCTACCCCCATACGAGGCTACCACTTTTGCCGAAATGGCTAAGGATGCTGGTTTTCATCTGAAAGAAAATGTGACGATACGTAACAAGACTGGACAGGCCGCTTTTAGACACATCCTTTGCTTTGGAAAAAAAGAAGGTACTTTGATTTTGTCGGAACTGACCATATACCAGTCCGATAAAATCTACAGTCCTGAATTTCAAGCACTATTGAATAATTATTACTTGGCTTTGTGATAATTAGCGTAATGCAATAAAATCAGTACTTCTCCAACAAACATTCCCTGATAAAAGCGAACATGGCGATTTCGCCAGGTGAAAGGTTTTTGTCGCTGTGCATCAAAACGTTCATGTCGTCCATTATTTGCATTTTGGCAGCAAATGGGAGTGGATGATTTTTAGAAATTGCATTTAATTTTTCCCGCTTCTGCTCTTCTGTTTCTCTTACATTGGCTTCTACCAACCCATTTACTATTACGCCCACATCTGCTTTTGAATTTGGAAAATGACGCGATAGTACATTGCGAACGGCGTTTTTGATGGAATCTAGTTCAGCATCTAATATATACATGTCGGCACTTGCCATGCACAGGTACAAGTAGCACAAGTATTCTTCCAATTGTAGGTCGAGGTGTGAGGCATTGTGTTCCATGATATTATTTTTTGGTGTTTTAGAAAAATATACCCTTCGTAAAATTCGACTTCGAATTTTATTTCCCAAAAATAGAGAAGGAATGGAAACAAAAAAGGGGAAGATGAATTCTTCCCCTTTTATATAGACAAAAAAGGTTTGATTATATCTTGGCCGATTTTACGGTTTTGATAATACGCGCGGCTACTTTGTATGGATCGGCAGCTGAATTTGGTCTGCGGTCTTCCAACCAACCTTTCCAACCTTTTTTCACTGCTTGGATAGGGATGCGGATAGAAGCACCACGGTCAGATACGCCATAAGAGAAGTCGTTGATAGATGCCGTTTCGTGCTTTCCTGTCAAACGAAGGTGGTTGTCGGCACCATACACATCAATGTGCTCTTTTACTACAGGGCGGAACGCTTCGCATATTTTGTCGTACACTTCTTTTTGGCCAGCGGTACGAAGAATAGTGTTGGAGAAGTTGGCGTGCATGCCCGAACCGTTCCAATCAAGAGCACCAAGCGGTTTGCAGTGCCAGTTTACCGAAACACCGTATTTTTCACCGATTCTTTCAAGTAGGTAACGAGCCAACCAAGTTTGGTCGCCTGCTTCTTTGGCTCCTTTGGCAAATACTTGAAATTCCCACTGTCCAGCTGCTACTTCGGCGTTGATACCTTCCACGTTTAAGCCGGCATCCAAACATGCGTCCAAGTGTTCTTCCACGAGATCTCTTCTAAAGGCATTGGCAGCACCTACCGAACAGTAGTATGGGCCTTGTGGGCCAGGGAAACCACCTGCGGGAAATCCAACTGGCTTGTGGTACATAGGATCCCACAAAAAGTATTCTTGTTCGAAACCAAACCAGAAATCGTTGTCGTCGTCGTCGATGGTAGCACGGCCATTTGTTTCATGAGGAGTACCATCCGAGTTCAACACTTCGCACATAATCAAGTAACCGTTCTTCCTTTGTGGGTCGGTGATAATGTAAACGGGTTTTAACAAACAGTCTGAGGATCCACCTGGGGCTTGTTCGGTAGAAGAACCATCGAAAGACCACATTTCAACGTCTTCCAATTTGCCGCTAAAGTTGTTTTCAATTTTAGTTTTTGAGCGGAGGCTTTGAGTAGGCTTGCATCCGTCAAGCCAAATGTACTCTAATTTTGACTTTGCCATTAAGATTAAAGGTTTATTTTAAGTTTTTTGGTAAATTATTACGAAACGGGTGCAAATTAAGGGCTATTTTTTCAAAAATTCAGTCCTTTTTTCAAAAAATAGTAAAAAAACAGACGTTAAAATGCAAATTTAAGTCTTTAGTTTAGCAAGCCTTGTAGTTCCCGGTTCAATCTGTCTTTGTCAATTGGTACAACGCCTACATATTCGCATACAATACCCCCAGCCAAATTGGAAATTTCGGCCACTTGTTTCAAAGGCAATTGGGCTGCCATGGCCAATGCCGCCACACTCACTACGGTATCTCCTGCTCCCGAAACATCGGAAATACTGCGAAGGTGAGCTGGCATAAAATGATGATCTTTACCATCTGACACAAATACGCCATATTCGGACAGCGTAATCAAATTGGCTTTGACCTTTAATTTTTCCTGCAATAAACATGAAGCTTTTTTCACTTCTTCTTGATCGGCTTTGTCGAAATCCAATTTCAACCCTTCTTTCAGTTCTTTCAAATTGGGCTTGAAAAGCGAAACACCCTCGTAGGCAGTAAAATTTCTTTTCTTCGGGTCGACCACCGTAGGAATATTTTTGGCATTTGCCATTTCAACCACACTTTTTATCAATTCGGGAGTAATAACTCCTTTATCATAATCTTCAAAGATGATGACGTCAGTTTCAGGCAAAAGTGAGGAAACCTTTTCAAGCAATTGAGTCGTTTGGTCGGGTGATATCGAGTGGTCGGCTTCCGAATCTACCCGTAGCATTTGTTGCGAACCGGCAATAATCCGATGTTTGATCGTAGTGGGCCTATCGTTTACTTGCAATATGCCCTCGGTACTCATTTTTTGCTTTTCGAGCAATGAAAGAAAATTGTCACCATCTAAATCTTGGCCTATGATGGAACAAAGAATTGGCTTTGCCCCAAGCGAGGCAATATTCAAGGCAACATTGGCTGCGCCGCCCAAACGTATTTCACGCTTCTGAACGTTTACTATTGGAACCGGTGCTTCGGGTGAAACCCTTTCTACTTTTCCCCACAAATAAGAATCCAACATCACATCGCCTATAATAAGGACGCGCTGCTTGGCAAATAGTTCAAAAATTTCTTTCGCTGTCATGGACATTTCGACAAATTTAAAAATTCAATGCTGTTATTTCATTTTGGCATCCTTCATGGGGTTGAACAACTTGGGAGGCTTTGTCATGATTACATCAAAACGGGTAGTGGAAATGGCTTTCGGAAACACATTGTTCGATTCGTCGGCGTCGGCCAATTCAAGATAAGGGTCAAACTGCACTTGCTTCAACTCTTTTTCGAAAGCAAAAATCTTGTAACACTCTGCTTCGTTTCTACGCCATATTTCGGCGGGAATCCTTATCTCTTCCTTGCTTCCGTCGGTAAAAGTAAAGAGCAAAACTAAAGGAGTAACCACACCGCCTAAGTTTTTAAATCGCAATTCATAATAGTTTAAGTTTCTTTCATATAATGGTTTCAGTTCTGTATCCATGTTTTGAAGAAAATCTTGATACAACTTCATATCGCCTTCCGTTACACGATATTCATCGTAGGTGTCGTAAAAATCTTTCAGTTCGGGGTGCGCTTCCATGTAGGTTTGCTTTACCGATTCTTTGTTTCGTATTTCTGAAATCGAGATTCTCTCTTCCTTGGCTTTCTTTTTGGCAGGCCATTCTACCGATGGGTTTTTGGCATCTAACTTGAAGTGGCGCACACTTTCGAGCGACACATCGACATGTTCGGTGCCGTAAAACCATGCTTTCCAAAACCAATCCAAATCGGTTCCGGAGGCCTCTTCCATTGTGCGGAAGAAATCGGCAGGCGTAGGGCTCTTGAACATCCATTTGCGTGCATATTCTTTGAAAGCAAAATCGAACAGTTCACGTCCGAGCACCGTCTCGCGCAACACATTCAGGGCGGCTGCCACTTTGGTGTAGGTGTTGTTGCCCAATTGCGAAATTTGTTCAGGATTGGTCATAATGGGTTCTTGATTTTCTTTTGGGCTTTTCATGTAGCTGGCGGCTGTCCAGGCTGGTCCCCTGCGCGAAGGGAAAGTTCTGTCCCACTCCTGTTCGGCTATAAATTCCAAAAACGAATTGATGCCCTCGTCCATCCAAGCCCATTGGCGCTCGTCGTTGTTTACTATCATTGGGAAAAAATTGTGCCCTATTTCGTGAATGATAACGCTTATCATGGCATTTTTCACCCTTGCCGAATAGGTGCCGTCTTTTTCGGGCCTTCCCCAGTTAAAGCATATCATGGGGTATTCCATTCCAATGTTGTCGGAATGCACCGAATAGGCTACCGGGTAAGGGTAATCGAAGGACATACGTGAATATGATTGCAAGGTGTGGGCTACAGTGTGCGTAGAATATTTTTCCCACAAGGGGTTGCCTTCTTTGGGATACAAACTCATGGCCAGCACTTTTTTACCATTTACATCGACCATCATACCGTCCCAAATGAATTTGCGCGATGTGGCAAAGGCAAAATCGCGTACGTTTTCGGCTTTAAAATGCCATGTTTTTTGAGTTATGGCTTTACTTCTTTCCCGTTTTTCGGCTTCATTTTGCGAGGCGATAATGATTGGTTTTTCAAAAGTTTGTTGTGCTTTGACAAATTGCGCGTAGTATTTTTCTTGTATCGCTTCCTTAGGATTTTGCAAAACGCCTGTTGCGCCCAATATGTGGTCGCTAGGCACCGTAATTTTTACCGAATAATTACCAAAAGTGCAGGCAAATTCCGCATCGCCTAAAAATTGTTTGTTTTGCCAACCGCTGTAATCGGTGAAAGCAGCCAAACGGGGATAAAACTGCGCAATGCAGTACAAATAGTTTTTGTCTTCCGAAAAATACTCATACCCCGAACGCCCGCCTGTTTTGATACGGTCGTTTATTTTGTTTTGCCAATCTACTCTGAATGTGAATTTTTCGCCCGATTTGAGTGCCTTTGGTAAATCGATTCTAAGCATGGTTTTGTTTATCGCATATTTCAATGCTTTGCCGTTGGCTTCTAATTTTAAGAGTTTGTATCCAAGCGAATCTTGTGGAGCCATTCCTTTTTGAAGTTCCTTTAAATCAATTGTTTCAGACATTTTGCCCCAATAGGTCAAATAATGGTCGGCATGTTTGTCCCAATGATTTTGGTCTAGCTGCAACCACAAATAGGGTAGTTCGTGAGGCGAATTGTTGAAATAGGTAATGGTCTCACTACCGTATATTTCCTGTTTTTCGTCGTTCAACTCTATTTGCATATCGTAGTCGGCGCGTTGTTGCCAATATTTGGGTCCTGGTGTGCCGCTTGCCGTTCGGTATTCATTGGGTGTGGGCAACAAAGGCCCCATTTGTTCAAACTTTTGGGCAAAACGAGGAATGGGATTTGTTTGGGCAAAAGCGATTGAATAGCTAAAAAGAATGGCTAATGCTTTGATGGATACACGATTCATTGCTTTCATTTTTTGGAATGCTGACAAAAATAGAAGAATAAGCTAAAATTATGTATCGAATAGTTTCCACTTCGTTATTTTGCATTGTTTTAACGTCTTTACCATGACTTTTCACCTCGAAAACAATTTTCTAAAAGCTTCTTTCAAATCATTGGGAGCAGAACTTTGCAGCCTTGTCAATATAAAAAACAACACCGAACACATTTGGCAAGCCAACCCAAAAGTATGGGCACGCCATGCACCCATTCTTTTTCCAATAGTTGGGCAAGTAGAAAAAAATGCCTACAGAATAGATGAAAGAGAGTTCACGCTTTCGCAGCATGGTTTCGCGCGCGACAGGCAGTTTGATGTTGAAAATCAAACAAACGATTCTATTACTTTCTTATTAAAAAGCGACCTAGAAAGCCTGAAGGTTTATCCTTTTCAATTCGAGCTACGCATAGTATATACTTTGGAAAACAAAAAGTTAAATATAAAATATGAGGTGTTGAACACCGACCAACAAACTATTTGGTTTTCTATTGGAGCCCATCCTGGGTTTATTTGTCCATTTTCGGACGGCGAAGCATTTTCCGATTACGAACTAGTGTTTGAAAAAGCCGAAACGGCTGAAAAAATGCTTTTTTCGGAAGGCTTGTTGAACGCACTTACAACACCTTTTCTGCAAAACGACAAAATAATTTCATTGAATTACAAGCTTTTCGAGGACGATGCCATCATTTTGGAAAAACTAAAGTCGGCCTATGTGGATTTGATGCACAGGTCAAATGGTAACACTTTGCGATTTCACTTCAAAGGGTTCCCACTATTGGCATTTTGGACAAAACCTGGTGCCAATGCCGACTTCTTGTGCATAGAGCCTTGGTTTGGACTGGCCGATGTAAAAGGCGCAAACAAAGACTTCAGGGAAAGACCATTTATGGAAAAATTAGAAATGGGTAAAAAGTTCGAATGCGAGTATGGGATTGAATTATTTTTGTAAACAAAAAAACTAACTATTGCAAAAAAGCTACTTAAGGCATTCTTAATAATGCCAATTGTTTTTTATTTTTGCTATTATGGAAGCGCAACTAGATACTCTTTTAATTTTTGATCGCCTCAAAAAATCTTTTACTGAAGAACAAGCCCATGCTATTTCTGAAATACTAAAAGAAATACGCGAGACTGATTTAAAATCGGCTGCAACCAAACAGGATTTAAAAGAACTTGAATTTAGGCTCAAATACGATTTAACTTTGCGAATGGGTAGCATAGTGGGCGCCGGAGTAGCTATTCTAGCTGCAATAAAGTTTTTCTCCTAATTAGTTCTTTATTTAGCACCAAATACATTTAGGTCTTATGATGTTTCAGACATTTGATTCAGCATGAATCTCTTTTGAAAAATCATAATAAACAATACTCCCAAAAAAATACTTGAATCGGCCACGTTGAAAATAGGCCAAAGGGAGTAAAACTGTCCGCCCAAAATGGGAAGCCAATCTGGTAAATAACCTTCCCAAATGTCCAAATAAAACATATCGATAACCTGCCCATTGAACCAAGGCGTAGGTGCATCGTAGGGAGCATTGTGTAACAGTACTCCATAAAAAACACTATCTACCACGTTGCCTATCGCACCACCCAGTATCATGGCCATGCAAACGAGAAACCCTTTGTGCGCAGCTGTTTCAATTTGTTGGTGCAAATACCATGCTATGGCTCCTATCGCGATAAGTCTGAAAGTGGTGAGTACTATTTTTCCATAGTTTGAACCTAGTTCTACACCAAAGGCCATACCCGGATTGAGTGTATAGTGAAGTTTGAAAAGGTCGCCTACCAAATGAATCTCGCCAAAGATCCCCATTTGCATATTGTAGTGTACCAAAAGTTTCACAAGCTGGTCTAAGACCACAACTACCAAACTGATGAGGTATATTTTAGTGTATTTCATAATCGAAAGAGGCACAAAGAACGATAATTTTACAGCAATTCGTGTAATACGTCCATAAATTGCTGCCATTCATCGTTAGTGTTGTACAAGGGGCAAAAAGAGAATCTCAAAATATTGGGTTCACGCCAGTCGGCTGTTATTTGCCTTGACTTTAGCTGCGCTATTAGCTTTTTATTCTGTTTGGGCAACATCACACTCAGCATGTTTCCGTTGTTTTCTAGGGGTGTCAAAAGCTGAACACCCGGCACATTTTGTAGCCATTCAAAAGCTATTTTAGTTTGTGTGCTGCTTTTGGCATGCAAATCGGCAATTTGATTGGCAAGAAAAATGTCTAAAGAAGCGCGCAGAGCCGCCAAACTGAGCACATTGGCATTGCTGTGTTGCCAGGCATCGGCATTGGGGATAGGGTCAAAACTTTGTTGTGTCTGAAAACGGGTTTCTTCCTTGTTTCCCCACCAGCCTGCCAGAATATTTGGTTCGCAGGTAGTAGTATCTAGTTTATTGGGAAAGTTTTTTTCGTGGATGAAATAACCACCCACAGCCCCTGGGCCCGCATTCAAATATTTGTAAGAACACCACACTGCAAAATCGATACCCCAATCGTGAAGATGCAAAGGAACATTGCCGATAGCATGTGCCAAATCAAATCCTATTCTAATGCCATGTTGCGAAGCAGCCCTTGCAATTTCTTTCATGTCAGCCACTTGCCCACTCATGAAATTTACTCCCGAAAGCCAAATCAACGCCAATTCTTCGTTGTATTCCTCTATCTGTGAAAGAATATAATCTGTTGAAAAACAAAAACTTGCATCGTGCTTTAGCCACACAATAGCTTCTTTTGGATTAAATCCCCTAAACTTTGCGTGTGTTTCCAAAGCAAAAGTGTCGGAAGGAAAGCCAATATCTTCGGCTAAAATTTTGTGTTTTTGAGTGGTGGGCTGGTAAAAAGAGGCCAGTAGAAAATGGAGATTGGAGGTAAGGGAGCCATAGGCCACCACCTCCGATTCTTTTGCCCCGCAAAGGTGAGCCAAGCCAGGTTTCAGAAAATGGGGATAATGAAACCAAGGATTAGGCTCGTCGAAATGACCATCAACTGCCTGTTTCGCCCATTTATCCAATTCCAAAGCCATATATTCTTTGGTGGCAATTGGCTGCAAACCAAGCGAATGGCCACAAAAATAGCTTGTAGGTAGATGGTTATGAATTGGACGATGGAACATGCAAAAATGATACAATTAGCTACAAACCAATTTTTCTGTATAGTTCAAGTTGCAAATTGAGCATGTAATGTTTACACCGCCACGGCTTTTTCTTCCAACTTGAAATGAATGGGATTGCCCACCATTTCGGGAAGAAGTGCCAAGGTTAGAACTTCTGAAGCATGATTTACATAATTGATTTTCAATCCTTTCAAGTCATTTTTGGCTATTTCCTCAATGTCTTTTTTGTTTTTGACACAAAGAATGATTTCTTGGATTCCAGCTCTTTTGGCAGCTAATATCTTTTCCTTTATTCCCCCTACTGGTAGTACACGACCACTAAGAGTGATTTCTCCGGTCATGGCTAGGTTGGGTTTTATTTTGCGTTGGGTAAAGACCGAAGCCAATGAAGTGAGCATGGTAATACCTGCCGACGGCCCATCTTTAGGCACAGCTCCCGCTGGTACGTGTATGTGCAAGTCGTATTGGTCAAAAACGCGTGAATCAATTTGAAGATTTTCGGAAATAGATTTTAAGAAAGAAAGGGCAGCGAGTGCCGATTCCTTCATCACATCGCCCAGCTGACCAGAAATGGTGAGTTTTCCTTTCCCTTTGCTCAAACTCGATTCGATGAAAAGTATTTCGCCACCCACTGAAGTCCAAGCCAAGCCTGTGACTACCCCTGCATAGCGATTGTCGACATAGATTTCCTTGTCGAAAACTTCGGCTCCAGTCAATTCTACTACTTCTTTGGCGTGTAGTGTTTTGGGGTATTCCTCGTCTGCCGCAATCCTTTTGGCCACTTTCCTTATTACGGTACCTATTTGGCGTTCCAAATTGCGTACTCCCGATTCGCGCGTGTACCCTTCAATGATTTTGAGCAGGGCATCGTCGGCTAGGTGCAAGTCTTTCGCTTTCAAACCATGTTCGGCTTTTTGTTTGGGCAGAAGATGTTGTTTGGCTATCTCCAACTTTTCCTCGATGGTATAACCGTTCAACTCAATAATTTCCATCCTATCGCGCAAGGCAGGATGTATGGTATCCAAGGCATTGGAAGTGGCGATGAAAAGAATTTTGGAGAGGTCGTAATCCAAATCCAAGTAATTGTCGGCAAAGGCATTGTTTTGCTCTGGGTCTAGTACTTCCAACAAAGCAGACGAGGGGTCGCCCCGAAAATCGGAACCCACCTTGTCTATTTCATCCAAAATAAAGACAGGGTTGGAAGACTGTGCTTTTTTCAAACTGGAAATGATACGGCCAGGCATGGCTCCTATGTAGGTGCGGCGATGCCCTCGTATTTCGGCTTCATCGCGCAAGCCACCAAGCGACATGCGTACGTACTTTCTGTTTAAAGCCTTGGCAATAGATCGGCCAAGAGAGGTTTTGCCAACACCTGGTGGCCCATACAAACATAGGATAGGGGCTTTCAACCCTTCGTTTTGCTTGTTGAATTCGTTTTTCAGCTTCAACACTGCCAAATACTCGATAATGCGCTCTTTGACTTTTTCCAAACCAAAATGCTCTTTGTCCAGTATTTTTTTAGCTCGTTTTAGGTCGAAGTTATCTTTGGTGTATTCGTTCCAAGGCAAATCGACCAAAAATTCAACATAATTCAACGCCATTGGATATTCGGCAGCCGAGGGGTTGATGCGTGACAATTTGTCTATTTCTTTTTTGAAATGCATTGCAATCTCTGGCGGCCATTTCTTCTTTTCTCCCTTTGCGCGCAATTTTTCTACTTCTTGGTCATGGCTTTCCATTCCAAGCTCTTCTTGCAAGGCTTTTATTTGTTGGCGCAAAAAATAATCTCTTTGCTGCTGGTCTATGTCCGAGTTTACCTTGTCTTGAATCTTGTTTTTGAGTTCGAGCAACTGTATGTCGCGGTTCAAATATTCAAGCAATAAGTTTACTTGTTCCATGCCGTCCGACATCTCGAGCAGTTTCTGCTTTTCGGTAACCTCGATGTTGGCGTTAGAGGAAAGAAAATGGGTGAGAAAAGCTGGGTTTTCGATATTGTTAATGGCGATGCCCGCTTCGCGTGGTATTTCAGGGTTCAGTCGTAAGATTTTACTGGCCGAATCACGTAAAGTTTGTATCAGTGCTTTTTGCTCCCGATTTAGTTTGGAGGGAAAGCTTTCGGGCAACAGGCTCACTTTGGCCAAGATGTAGGGCTCAGAAGCGGCCACATCGTCTATACGAAATCGCTGTTTTCCTTGAATAATAATGGTCGTATTGCCGTCGGGCAACACCAACATTTTGAGAATAAGCGCTACGGTACCTATTTTGTAAATATCGTCGATGGTGGCATCTTCAAGAGTAGGCTTTTCCTGGGCTACAACCCCTATGATTTTATTGCCTTTGTAGGCTCTTTTCACGAGTTTAATCGATTTTTGTCGGCCTACAGTGATGGGAATAACCACCCCAGGAAACAATACCGTATTTCGAATAGTCAAAATGGGCAGTTGTTCTGGCAAGTCTACCTGTTTCAATTCCTCATCTGTGGGCATAATGGGAACCATGTCTACCAAACCATCGTCTAGCATAAGTACTCATTTAGTTAATTTTTCGTTTTTTCAAAAATGCCTAACCTGAAATGAAAAATTCGACTGGCACATTGAAGAGATAAGTACCTTGCAACCTTCGTGCCAAAGAACTTTACACCTTAATATAACCACTATTCAACATTTCTACAAAAAAGAAGAGTCGAATTTATTTGCTATTTTTGTTGAAATCATTCTTGCCAAACAAGTACAAAAAATTGTTTTTTATGCCCAAAAAAATGACAAGATTTTTAAAGAATCTGTCTTTCAAGGCTTTTTATTTTTTCCTCACCCTGCAACTTTTAGCAAGTAACAAGGCACTTTTTGCCCAAAATGATATAGAAAGTAAAAGTTGGAAAACCACAGGTTTTGTTGCTAACTATAATAAGCACCACGACATTGTCTTTCGTTTTAAAAACATAAATATAATTTCATTATTTCAAAACCCAGCCTTATTGTCCAAAATCAAAACTTTGGAACAGAAAAAAGACTATGCCAACCTTTTGCCCGCTTTAGAAGAGTATGTCGGAAATTTTGGCATACAAAATTTTTATAAAAACACGAGTTATCTCTGGAAATTGGGACAATTGTATGAACGCAACAAATTACAAGCGCATGCAAAGGCCATGTACAGGCTAGTGCTTAAACATTCTAGGGAAAACACAGAGGGGATAAGAAAATACTACGACACCATTACGGTAAACGAAAGGCAGAATTATGTTCCATTAAAGTACTACTACGAACTGGTCGAATACCGAAAATCGGTGGATACGTTGCGCCCGCCACAAAGTGTATTGCTTAATATGGGTAGCGAGGTAAATTCCAAATTTGAAGACTATGCACCTGCTATGCACCCCAAAGACAACCTCCTGCTTTTCACCTCGCAAAGAAATGTAAACGGCGGTACTGGCAAAAAAGATGAAGACATTTATTATACACGCAACTACGACGGTTTTTGGGACACCGCCGAACCGTTCAAAAACATCAACACGCGCTATAACGAAGGCTCGGCATGCATGAGCCGCGATGGCAAAACCATATATTTTTCCCGTTGTTCTGCCCCTGGCGGGTATGGAAACTGCGATTTGTACATATCCAATTTGCAAGATGACAGCACGTGGACCAAGCCACAAAATTTGGGCTTGTACATCAATTCAAGGGGTTGGGACTCTCAGCCTTCGCTTTCCCACACCGAAGACACTCTTTTTTTCAGTTCCGACCGACTAGGCGGTTTTGGGCTTACCGATATTTATATGAGCACAAAAGATAAAAAAACAGGCAATTGGGGCAAGGCCATGAATTTAGGACCCACTATCAACACTCGCGGAAGTGAAGTGAGCCCCTTTTTCCACCCAGTTTTCAATGTGCTTTATTTCAGTTCAAACGGACATTTGTTGCAATTCGGAGATTTTGATATTTACAAATCGTACCTCAAAG
Source organism: Cytophagales bacterium (assembly GCA_003476475.1). GTDB lineage: Bacteria > Bacteroidota > Bacteroidia > Cytophagales > UBA9547 > UBA9547. The sequence goes on from DMUD01000066.1 coordinate 12,481, forward strand.
AGGGCTATTGGCAAGAGCCCACAAGCATTGGACCCTTGGTAAATGGGCCAGCAAGTGAATATTATTTCAGTATAGACCACGACTCAAAAAAACTTTTTTATGCCAAATCGGAAAAAACTGACCGTACTAACCTGGACCTGTATTCCTTTCCTTTAAACATGGAAGCACAACCCGAAGCCACCACATGGTTGTCGGGGTCGCTGAAAGATTCCATAACTGGTAGCCCTTTCAGAGGCATTGTGTCGGTCATAGACCTTACCAAGGGCATAGAAGTGGCCCCTAAATACTTGCGACCCGACGGCTCTTTCGAATTTGACCTAATAGACAAAAGCAAATATTTGCTCATAATTCAGGGCGAAGACTTTTTTAGAGTGGAAAAACAAATAAATCTAAATGGCGATACCGTCATGCACTTGCGCACTCCTTCTATAGATTTTCGCAGACTGAAGTTCAACTCGTTGGAATTTACCCAGGGAAGCGCCACCATTACGCCCGAAATGTATCGAGACTTGGACCGACTGGTAAACTATATGCTCGACAACCCAAGCTTAAGCCTTGTTATAGCCGGCCATACCAACAAGGAAGGTAACCACAAAGACAATTTGTTGCTTTCGCAAAAAAGAGCCAACGCCATCAAAGAATATATCGTAGAATTTGGCGGAATTGAGGAATATCGCATTCGCGCGATTGGTTTTGGAGACACCAAACCCTTGATGGACGAAAAAAGTGACTACGAGAAGAAAATAAACAGAAGAGTAGAATTTGAATTTTTCAAACAAGAAGAAGAAATGCCCACAGAGGGCGAATAAGCGCCATGTTAAAGAAACTACCTCCCTTTCTAAAAAACTTTTACGTGCTGGTTACAGCCGGATTCATAATTTGGGTGCTATTTTTTGACATCAATGATCTTGTAAATCAGTATTTCGCTTTGAAAAAAATGCAAGAACTGGAAGAGGAAAAAGACTTTTACTTGCAAAAAACCGAAGAGGTGAAAAAGGAAAGAGAAGAAGTATTGAGCAAACCCCACCTACTTGAAAAGTTTGCCCGCGAAAAATAT
>DMUD01000066.1:13812-13994 GCA_003476475.1 Cytophagales bacterium
AAAAGTTTGCCCGCGAAAAATATCTCATGAAAAAGAAAACTGAAGAGGTGTACATTATTGAAGAGAAATGATAATCTATCATTTGTTTCAAATGGCATCAGTTTTCCCTCTTTACTGGTTGCTTTTTGAAACACAAAAAACTTCACATTTTTCAGGCCTTGATTTCCAAGATTGATACGACA
>DMUD01000211.1 GCA_003476475.1 Cytophagales bacterium
CAATCATCTTCTTTGCTTTGATATATTTCCATGGTCAGTTATGTAGTTTAATTCCTTTTGAATCTGTAGTAGTTTTCATGAAAGTTACAAAAGATTCTGAAGTTGGAAATGCTTTTGTTTAAATTTGTGATTTACCAAATGTTGTTGCGCTCAAATATAGTTCGATATTCAATCCTTGCCTTTTCGGTACTGTCCCTTTTTTCGTGCCGAAAGGTTTTCGAACCTGCCAAATGGGAACCAGAACTTTTGATTCCCATTGCCAATACCAACCTTACCATTCAAAACCTAATTTCGGACACTAGCCAGCTAAGGCGCGACAGTAGTGGCTTCTTGCGTTTTGTTATTAACCAAAAACTCGATTCTATTTCGCTAAATGTCCTTGATACATTCAACGCCCCTCCTTTCAACCGAAATTTCAAGCTTGATTCGTTGAGGTTGGAAGTGCCCACCATTACGCAGCAATTTACTTTAGACAGCATGGCAAGCCAGCTGATAAAGTCAGGAAATGGAATAAACACGATGTTAGGCAGGGAACTTAAAAAATTGGATGGAAAGCCACTTTCGGCCTCTATTTATGCTCCTCTATTGCCCAATACGCTAACTTTTCCGGGAGATACTGCGCTACTCAGTTTAAACCAATTTTTTGAATCAGCTGAAATGCGTTCTGGACAAATGGTTATCACATTTACCAACAAGCTGCCCATGAAGGTCACAAAACTCGACTATTCTATCCAAAATTCGTCCGACAATTCGGTGATAGCAAGTGAAGCCAACTTGGCCGTAGATGTCGGAGCTTCGGTGGAGAAAATCTACGATTTGACCGATAGAAAAATAGATGGAAACATTAAGGTAATTATACCCTCTATCAGTCTTCAAACCGACAGGAATGCTTTTGTACGTCTTTCAGATGCGATAGTAGTAAAAGTCGAGTTTAAAAATCTTCAAGTAAAATCGGCCATTGCCGTTTTTCCCGACCAAGATGTCATCGCCGACAAGCAAGCAGTGGCGCTTGAAGACATGGGCGACCTGCAATTGAAAGAAGCCGTACTTGACCAGGGCGACATTGTGCTGGATGTGATAAGCACCATTCAAGATTCTATTTTCATGACTTATACCATGCCCAAAACCACCCTGAACGGTATTCCATTAGTTTTCCAGGGAATAGTGCCACCTGCTAAAATAAATTCGAAGACTAGCATTCAGCTAAAAGTACCAGTGAATGACTACACCCTCAATCTATCATCGCCCCCCGATTATTTCAATCGTTTTTTGTACGAATTCAAAGCACGGGTAAAATATACTGGCAAAAAAGTAAACTTAAATTTGAAGGATAGCATAGTGGTCAATGTGTATCTACAAGGTGTGCGTCCACGCTATGTGCGCGGTTATTTGGGCAAATTGGACACAACGTTCACTTCTACAATCCATACCGATATTTTCACCAATCTAAATGCCGAAAAAATCACCCCCGAAGAAGTAAAATTGAACTTTAGCGTAGAAAATGGGCTAGGTGTAGAAGGAAAAATACAGCTAGTTGAACTGAAAGCGACTAACCAAAGCGGAGCATCGGTCATAACCTCAGATGCAGAACTGGTGGGCAAAAACATCCAAATAGCCGCCGCAAAAAATCCCCCTTATAAAATCGCCAGTACGGTGTTCAAAAATGGTATGGCTTCTAATTTTCCTGAACTTGTTTCCATTTCCCCCAACAAACTGTCCTACACTATTCAAACCAAAGTGGGCGACATATTTGATACCAACAATTTTGTTTTCAACAATTCAAAACTTTTGGTGCAAATGCAACTCGAAGTGCCTTTGAAAGTGTCGCTTCAAGGCCTGATGTTGCGTGACACGATTTCCATAAATCCTAGTGAATTGCAGTTTGAAACTAGTGGCGGTGCGCTAAGGATTTCGGCTTACAACGGTTTTCCTTTTAATGCTAATCTAAGGGCGATATTTCTTTCTGATAACGGGATGGAAAATGTAGTGTTGACAGGTACTACGCTTATGCAAGCTGCCGATGTGGACGCCAATAGCGGAAAAGTAACGGGTGAAAAGTACAGTAAAATAGAACTTCCTTTCGAACACAGCCAGCTTTATTTAGTTTCGAAAGCCAAAAAGCTAGTATTGGAAGCCCGATTTGATACGCCACCCAACTTAAAGGTGAAAATTTATTCCGATTATTCGGCTCGTCTTTCGCTCATTGGGCGAGTAAATCCCAAAGTTTCGCGTTGATGAAAAATAGTTTTTGTGTTTTCTTTGTTCTTCTTCCGCTTTTGTCTCTCGCTCAGGTCGATACATCAAAAGCTTCTATTACCCTAAATTCTAATTTTGATGGCAACTCTAATTCTTTGCCCAACACGATGCTTGCCAAATGGCTGTGGGGTGGTTACATGGGCAAAGACTTTCTGACAGAAGTGCGTGATAATTTAAAAACACAGAATCGTTTTGGTTTTGAATTTAAAAACGAGGCCGCCCTCAAATGGAAATCAGGCAGTAAACATTGGGTTGTGGGATTGGGCTATCGGGAATTGCTAGGTTTTGATTTTCCGAAAGACATGTTCGGTTTTGTGTTTTTGGGAAATGCTGCCTACGAGGGCAAAACGGCCAATTTGTCAAAAATCCAATTTGAGTATTTACAATACTCGAAGGCGAGTTTTGGTATAGAAAAAGCCTTGAAAAAAGGAAGAAATGGCGTTTTGTACGGTGCAATTTCGGTCTTGCATGGCTTTAATTACCAAAGTATAAAAACCAATGAGGCAAGTATTTATACGTCTCCAAACGGCGAATTTGTTCAGTCGGAAGGCAATTTGGCCTTGCGCTATCGGCAACCAGGTTATGACGGTTGGGGTAGCGCCGTGGACATGCATTACCGAATAGAACATGGAAAACATAGGGTGTTTTTTTCCATGCAAGATTTTGGTTTTCTGTATTGGGCTTCAACAGCCCGCTTTGAAGGAAATTCCAATTATACGCTTCGGGGCGAAGAAATACAGGACATCAGCAACTACAATGGCGATAGCCTTTTTGTCGATTATTCTACAAGAGGTTTTGCAAAACGATTTGGCATACAGGAAAGCACTGTAAGCTATACCTCACTTACGCCCTTTTCGTTGAAATTGAAATACGAATACAGTTGGTCGGGCAAATACAAATCGACAATTGAAAGTTATTACACGCATGTGGTTTCGTTTGTACCGCGCAGCGCACTGAAAACTACTAAATTGATGGGAAAATGGGAGGTAATGCTGGGCTTAGCCCACGGTGGTTTCGGTCGTGAAAACCTTTTATTTGGGATTGGGAAATCGTTTGCTAAAAAATGGCAAGCAAATGTGGAAGGGTATTTTTTGGGTATGGCCACGCGACCAGCACACAGCCATGGTATAGGACT
>DMUD01000276.1 GCA_003476475.1 Cytophagales bacterium
CCAATTGAAAGACAACTTGAATATTACCATTCAAATGAAGGTTGTTCCCTTTTCTCAATTGGTAGAAAACATCATTACAGGAAAATCAGAATTTTATCGCATAGGTTGGTTGGCCGATTTCCCCAGCCCTGAAAATTTTCTCTCTCTTTTTTACGGCAAAACAGTGCCCAATTCTCCCAACGAAAAGTCATTCCCCAATTTTTCTCGATACACCAACGACGAATACGACAAATGGTACGAAAAAGCCCTCTCTGCACGTTCAGCTGAAGAAGCCACTCCCTACTTTTATGAGGCAGAAAAAATCTTGATAAAAGACGCGCCCGTGGTCATTTTGTGGTACGATATGGGCTTTCGGTTATTGCAAAACTACGTGCGCAATTTTCCAAACAACGCCATTCAGTATCGCGACTATTCGGAAGTGTATTTGGAAAAAACAGCTACCCTTAGTAACCATTAACTATGCCGTGGGAATCCCAATCTCATTTTCTTCAGAAGAAATGTCTTTGGGCTGAGGCAATTCATTCAAATCTTTGAGGCCAAAATAGTCCATGAATTTGGGACTAGTTCCATATACCAAGGGTCTGCCTACGGCATCCGATTTTCCCTTTATTTCTATCAATCCTTTTTCCAATAACTTTTGCACGGCATAATCACAATTTACACCGCGTATTTGCTCTATTTGACCCTTGCTAATGGGTTGCTTGTAGGCAATAATGGCCAAAGTTTCGACTGACGAAGTGGAAAGTCGTTTTTTGGATGCCTGTTTTAAAAGGATTTTGATGCTGGCCTGATAGGCCGGCTTAGTCAAAAATTGATAGCCTTCAGCATGTTGATACAAGGCGAAAGAAAATTCATCGACTTTATATTTTTGCTCAATTGTAAGCAGTGCCTCCCGAATGTGTTCAACAGGAACATCGGCCGCAAACATCTCGGACATGCACGTTTGCATGTCCGAGATTTTCAATGGTTCGGGCGAACTGAAAATAAGAGCTTCAATATGGTTAGAAAGAAAATCCAAAAGGTTTGACGAACTATACCAATGAACCTGATTTGATTTCTTCTACTACCGAAGGGTCTAACAAGGTGGAAATATCGCCCAAATTGGAAGTGTCGCCTTCGGCAATTTTGCGCAAAATGCGGCGCATGATTTTTCCAGAACGTGTTTTGGGCAAACCTCTCACAAACTGTATTTTATCGGGTTTGGCAATAGGTCCAATTACTTTGGTCACCTCTGTAAGTATTTCGCTGCGCACAGCATCGGGATTGTCAAACTCGGTATCGCAAATGACAAAAGCATAAATGCCTTGTCCTTTTATGGCATGGGGGTAGCCCACCACCGCCGATTCGACCACATAGGGGTGTTCGTTGATGGCATTTTCTACCTCGGCAGTACCTATGCGGTGACCCGATACATTAATTACATCGTCCACACGACCCAAAATTCGGTAATACCCTTCTTCATCCCTGCGGCATCCATCGCCCGTGAAATACAGATTTTGATAGGTCGCAAAATAGTTTTGGCGACAACGCTCATGGTCGCCGTAAGTAGTCCGAATCATCGAAGGCCAAGGGAACTTAATACACAAATTTCCCTCAACAGCATTTCCTTCCAATTCTTTGCCCTCGCTATCGACCAAAATGGGTTGTATGCCTGGCAAAGGCAGCGTGGCAAAAGATGGTTTGGTAACGGTGATGCCTGCCAATGGGGAAATCATGATGCCTCCCGTTTCGGTTTGCCACCAGGTGTCGGCAATAGGACACTTCCCCCTGCCCACTTTTTCATGATACCAATGCCACGCTTCTTCGTTGATAGGTTCGCCAACCGAACCCAACACACGAAGGCTGCTCAAATCATATTTGGCAGGCCATTCGTCGCCCATGGCCATCAAAGAACGAATGGCGGTAGGGGCAGTATAGAAAATATTGACTTTGTGCTTGTCTATTACTTCCCAAAAACGCCCAGCATCGGGGTACGTGGGAACTCCTTCGAAAAAGATAGTAGTGGCTCCTTCCAACAAAGGCCCATAGAGCAAATACGAGTGCCCTGTAATCCAGCCCACGTCGGCAGTGCACCAGTACACGTCTTTGGGGTTGTATTGGAACACATTCAAGAAAGAATAATGGGCATACACCATGTAACCGCCTGTGGTATGCACGACGCCTTTGGGCTTGCCGGTTGAGCCAGAAGTGTAGAGAATAAAAAGAGGGTCTTCGGAATCTACCTCGGTAGCGGTATTTTCGGTAGAAGCTTTGGCCATTTCGTCGTGCCACCACTTGTCGCGACCCGATTGCTTGGAGACAGGTTCGCCTGTGTGTTTGAACACGATACAGTTTTTCACTTGGGGACATTTTTCCAAAGCCTCGTCCACAATCACTTTAATGCCAATTTTTTTAGGGCCACGGTTAGCACCATCGGTCGTTACGACGTACTTTACTTGGGCATCCACTATTCTGTCGGCAAGGGCAGAAGCCGAAAAACCGGCAAATACTATAGAGTGAATGGCTCCTATGCGAGCACAAGCTAGCATAGCGATGGCCGCCTCTGGCACCATGGGCATGTAAATGCACACACCATCGCCTTTTTGAACGCCATTACTTTTGAGCACGTTGGCAAATTGCGACACGCTTTGGTGCAATTCATTGTAGGTGATGTGCTTGGCTTTTTCTTTGGGGTCGTTGGGCTCCCAAATGATGGCCACCTCGTTTCCCTTGGTTGCCAAATGCCTGTCCAAACAGTTTTCGGTAATGTTCAATTTGCCATTTTCAAACCAACGGATGTTGGGTTCAGAAAAATTCCAGTTCAGGACATTGTCCCATTTTTTTCGCCAAACAAATTGGTCGGCTTTTTCAGACCAAAAGGCTTCGGGATTTTCTATGCTCTTTTGATACTCGCTGTGGTATTCTTCGATGGTGTTAATGCGGTAGGGCATGGTACTAAAACAATTTTATGTTATAAAGTTAATTTAACAGTTAATTATGCTTACAATCGCCTAAAAAATGACGTCAAGGGTTGATAATTACAAGGGAAAAAATGACATTTCACCTAACAAAATCAGTCCAAAATTATATATTTTATTCATTATTCGAAGTATATCGATAAATTTCAATTGAGATTCTTTGCCCTCCTTTTTACATGAAACAAATTTTGGTACTAGTGGTGAAATTTTACCAATACAGTATTTCACCCTTTCTTCCCAATTCCTGCCGATATAACCCTACCTGTTCGGCCTATGCGGTGGATGCACTGCAAAAACACGGGGCATTGAAAGGCCTTTGGTTGGCAGCCAAAAGAATTGCGAGGTGCCACCCTTGGGGCGGGCACGGCTATGACCCTGTGCCTTGAATTCGAAGTGTTTGTAGGTAAAAACACCAACATAAGCGAAAAGAGAGAGGCTTAAATTGAACCTCTGTTAATGGTACAATAAGGCAAGCTAACCTATTAAAATTTAAACATCAAACTGCGCCAAACTTCTTGTTGTCGCGTATTTCGGCCACTAACTTGTATATTTTTTGCACATTCTTTTCCCAAGAATGGGTGTGGGCAAAGGCAATTCGTTCCTTTTTCTGAGTTTCATGCTTTTCAGCAAGTGCTTTTTCTATGCTTTCAATCCATGAAGAAAGGTTGTGGGGTAGGTGGCAAAATCCTGAAAAATAATGCATAAATTCGGTTTGGGTCGCCACTACGGGTTTGCCCATCGCTAGGTATTCGTCTATTTTTCTTGGGTAGTTTCCGTTGGTGAGTTCGTTTACTAGTTGGGGGTTGATGGCCACATCGAACTGGCTTATGTAGGCTGGCAGTTCTTCTGGTTTTTTATTTCCCAAAAAATAAACATTGGCCAAATGATGCAAAGAGCTTCTGCGAAAGGCGTCGTCTTCGGGCCCTATCAACACAAAACTCCAACAGGGACGGGATGTAGCGATGTGTACCAGTAGCTCGATATCCAGTCGCATGGCAGTAAGAAAACCAGCATAGCCAATGATGGGACGAGGAAATGCCGCCATTTCGGGAACATTGGCAGGTGATGTTGCCTTGAACAAATTCAAGTCGCAACCCTGGCCTATGTCGTATGAATGGGGGTTGTGTTGTTTGGCTATTTGCGCCAATTGCGTCGAATTGGCTACCACAAGGTTTGCTTCTTTGATGATGTTTTTTTCTTCTTCCAAGGCGTGTTTTTGGAAGTAAGGCTGACTGCTAAAATTATCGCGCGAGTAGTAGATGTAGAAAGAAGGTTGCAACAATTTTTTTAGATACACCGCCCTTGAAATCAGGCTGTCGTTGAAAAGCACAAAGGAATCAAAGCCCAATTTTTGGCATGCTGCAATTATGCTTTTTGCTAGTTTTTGGTTGTTTCTTTTGTTGAAGAAGTCATAAATCAGCCCTTTAGGCAACCAATTGACAGATTCCAGCACCACAGATGGGTAAAGCACCCATAGGTTGGGCAATACAGGTTCTGGTTGCCAATGTTTTTGGGTTACGAAACGCAGTTTTTTTCTAACCAAGACATCTTGCTTATTTCTGCACAAAGTGATGCGGTCTAGGGCAATGTTCACATACAAGACTTTGTTTTGTTTGGCAAATTCTTTGGCAATGTTCACGTTGTTGCTGCCAATGGTGCTTTCCCAGTCTTGTTGGCCAATGACCACGATGTGTTCGTTCATCATTCTTTTAAAAATTTGGACAAAGCGGCATTGCAAGGGTCGGGTCTTTCGTAATTGGACAAGTGGCCGGCACTGTCTATCTCCACTAGGGTGGCTTGTGGCATGGCTTTCTGGTAGTGCTGGCTGTTGGCGGGGGGTACCAGGCGGTCGCATTTTCCCCATATCAACAGCACTTTCATGGGCGATTTTCCTAATTCTTTCATGGTTTCGGTCATGTTTAGTTGTAAAGTATGTCGCCATGTAGAAAGGATGGCGCGCTTGTAACCCTCGTATTGTATTTGCTTCCGACTTTTTGTTTCATACTCTTTCAATGTGCTGGCATTGCAAAATTCAGCCATTTGTTTTTGCACCGCCCTTGGATACCAATACAAGCTCATGAGCACTTCCGATACCAAGGGCAACCTGATGTGCCATGAAACCTTGCCTTTTCCCAAGGAAGCAGGGTCTATCAATGCAATATGTGAAACCTTGTGCATGTTTTTGCCCGCGTAGTGTAGCGCAATACTCGAGCCCATGGAAACCGAAACCAAACGGTAGGGAGGTGGCAAATTGAGACGGTACAAGAGTTCGGACAATTGCTCGTAGAAAAAGCTGGAATCGTACACCGCTTGGGGTCGGTCCGAGTAGCCCCTTCCGTACAAATCGTATCGTAACACCCGAAAACCTTGATGCACCAAATAATCAAAATTTCGGTCCCAAGCGTAGTGCCCCGACCCTACGCCGTGTATAAGGATAACTGTTTGACCAGTGTCGGAACCTGCCAACTCGTAATGCACAGTGCCTTTCGACAAGCGTATGAAATGACCGCCTATTTCCCTTCGGGCTTTTTCGTCCAATGATTTGGTTTCTTGTGTTTTAAGCACATATAACCAAAAAGCGGTGGCCCCCACAAGCAGAAAGAAGAATAGTATAGTTATAAATATCTTCATTTATTTTCTAGTTTTTTGATTATTTTGGCTGGCACACCTGCTACCACGCAAAATGGCGGCACATCTTTGGTCACCACGGCCGAAGTGGCCACTACACTTCCTTTTCCCACACGCACACCTTTCAAAATTTTGGCATCCATGGCAATCCACACATTGTCTTCAATGACGATGGGCGACTTTTTTCCTTCTGCGCCAAAATGGTCTTTTACGTCGTGGTAATCATCGTCGATGATAATGGCATAGGGCGCAATGCGCACATTGTTGCCTATCGAAATGGAAGTACTGGCCGAAATGTGTGCCCCATTGATACGGGTATTGTGTCCCACCAACAACCGACCGCCCTTTCTCACAAATATT
>DMUD01000074.1:0-2278 GCA_003476475.1 Cytophagales bacterium
ATTCTTTTTTAATAAATAAGAAATCGCTACCGGGTTCGTTGTCGCCAAACTCCCCCTTTCGGGGTTCTGGTGTCACTTTTTCTATATAGCCAATCAATTCTGAGAAAGAGAGCACGCCATCATCTCCGCCATTGCCTCTCATTGCCTCTAAAAATTTACGAGCGAAAGGGCTGTGTTGTCCTGGTCTACCGTCTGGAACATATTCCTTACCTCCAGAGGTCAGATAAAGCCTAGTTTTATACTTCATCTTTCTTTGTATATATTCATCCTTGCCTACGCCACCATATATATCGCCTCCTCTCGAAGACAATTCCTGTTCAAAAGTACCACCAAAACAAGCGTCTAAAGTAATCATGATGTGTTTGCATGGAATATTATTAATGAGTGTTCTTAGATTAGAATGTGAAAGATACGTTACTCTTGCATCATCATCCTTTTTTGTATCGGTTGCAACCAAATAACCTTCCTTAAAAATCGGATCGTACTCACCATGCCCTGCTATGAATACAAGAAGTTGGTCATCATCTGCATATTGCTTACTCCCGTATTTTTTAACTGTTGAGTATGTTTGAGACAATGTCGGATTAAAAAGTCTTTCTGTTATGAATCCGTACCTTTCTTCCAATTCTTTGGCTACAGTATTCATATCATTTACAGGATTGACCAAGTGATGCATTGCATCATATTCATTAGTTGCAATCAATAAGGCATAATCTTTCCCCTTTCTACCAGTAGTTGGCTGTTCGGTAACCCCATCAAATGGACGATAAACCCACATTGTATCGTGATCCATCTTCTTGTCTTTATCTATAGCCTTAACTATAATTTCATTCTCATGATAGGCAATTCGAATTTCTTTTTCAAAAGAACCATCTTCTTTTACCTCTGTCTCAAATCCGCCCACCAATAACATTAACAAACCCGCATCAGACTGCACATTACCTTTGACCACAATACTCCTTTCATTCGTTTGAAACATTTCCTTTGCTGAGGAAATAGGATGAATGATGGAAATCTTAGGTGGGTGAAGAACAAATCCTTTTTTATGAGTGAATTGAAGCCTTTCATACTGAACTGAGGAATGAATGTGCAAACTAGAAACATCCATTACTTTTACTTGTTCATTGAAATCAGCCATTGCAAGTTTTTTGCCATCTGGACAAAAAGCAACATCCACTAAACTGTAGAACTTAGTGTAAGAATTTACTGGCTCGGTAGTTTCAAGTGACCAAATAATCAAATCGTTTGATAAAGAGCCTGATGCCAAGTATTTACCATCAGGAGAAAACCCAAGTGTATAAACATCATTCTTGTGCCCTTTCAGGATTCGTTTCAAGTTGCCATTGTTGAAATCGTACAACTTGATAGTTCTGTCGTCAGCCCCCGCTGCAATAAAACGGTCGTCAGGACTAAAAGCTACGCAACGCATTCGACCAGCATCAGGGGAAAACTGCTTTTGAATTGAGTATGTTTGGCTACTAAATACACGTATTACCCCATCATAACATGCAGTGACTAGATGGTGACCATCATGACTATATTGAACTGAGGTTACACCCTTTGGATGTATTAAAATCTCGTGCGCTAATATGCCTGTGTGTAAACTCCATATTTTGACTTTTTTGTCGCTAGAAGCGGAAGCGAGCCAATTTCCATCAGGGCTAAATGCCAAACTAAATATTGTTTCCAAATGACCATTGAAATGATATTTAAGAGCACCAGTATGCAAATTCCATACATAGACAACCTTGTTTTTACCTGCGGCCGCCAATAAGGTTGCGTCCTTGTTGACAACCACTTTAATCAACATATCTGATTCGTTTGTGGCAAACTTGGTTGAAACCATTTTTTCCTCTGTGTTCCAAACATATACTTTGCCTTTATCTGTGGCTGTTACTAGTTTACCATCGGGTGAAAAGGTCAGGCAAGAAACCATTCCGTGGTCTGGAGCATTATAAATACCGATAGGTAATTCTTGGGCAAAAGACCATCTTAAGGAAGCAAAGAAACAACCCGAAAACAACAATAAAAAAATGTATTTAAGGCATTTATTTGTCCTCTTTTGAATTTCACGTCCAATAAATTCCATTAATATAATTTCTTCTTTTGTAAAAAGGAAAAACGAACACCTACTTGGGTTACCATGTACTGCAATTTAGAGGTGTTTTCTTCAAAGTTATTTTTCGAAGTATACGTTTTGGCCGCATTAGTGACAGTATAATTAAATGCTAGAAATAAAGTGTACTTTCTATTGAATGTAAAATCGGATCCAGCCCCT
>DMUD01000074.1:2537-4450 GCA_003476475.1 Cytophagales bacterium
GGATCCAGCCCCTAACACAACGCCCATACATGTAAATCCAGTTAGTATTTCAGGATAATTTCTGATTTGACTTACAATCATAATTTGTTCCTTATCATCTACCTCAGGATTTTCTTCCACACTGTTTGCTTTTTGACTAATGGTCACATAATTAATGTCTCCTTCGAGATACAAAAAAGGTGATATTTTTTTATCAAATGGCACAAAATTATACTTGGCTCCAATCCCAAAAGAGGAAACCGTTAGTTTAAAGTTAGGTTTAGTAGAGTATAGTTGACCTATTACAGGACCTAGACCAAATTTAGGCTTGATATTGTATTGCATCCCTATTTTCAGAGTGGGAATTTTTCCGTATCCGTAGTAAATGTTTTCTGCTTGAATAATACCTGCAGATTTGATAAACGGAATACCTATTGCAGCCGAAATGGAAATCTTGTTTTCGAACTGTGCCCATGCCGAAAAGCAATGGGCAACAAATAATAGAATAAGGGAGGTCTTTTTCATCTTATTGGCAACTTGGTAGCTTAACGATCCTACAACTCGCTTTGGTAATGGTAATTGTGTCTGTTATCACACAATTGGTACGTTTATAGGTAGCGGTGTAGGTGTATTTTCCAATCGGTCTAGCGGCCGTTACTGTATTGGGATAAAAACAAGTTGTAGGAACAGAACTGGTGTTGTACAAAGTCCCTATTTTATCCGAAGGGCTAAAAGTGATTTCTATAGGCAATTGATTTAAACTTTCTTGCCCTACATAAAACGACACAGATCCTGCATTGCAATTTTCTTGCAAAGGAGTGGGTGAAAAACTTTCAGTAGGCAGCACATTTACTTCGCCATACCAAATACAACCTTGTGAAGATTTTGCCATCCATTTCTTTTTACCTTGTGCAAAACGAAAGGAGAGCAACCCAGTTTGACTAGGACCACTCACAGAAGAAACCGTTTCTGCTATACTACCTATAGAATCGTTATCCACATAAAACTGCACAGGCAAATAGCCAGCCAAACTTGATGGCACATAAAAACCTACTATACTGTTGGCAGGTTTCAAATGAATTTCGGCATTTGTGTTTACACCTTTGGAAAGATATTTGCTGAATTTGAAACCTTCATCAAAATTATCAAGGTCAGCAAAACGAACCCGATCGCGATAAGTGACGAGAAAATAATATTCTTTGTCAGTGTTTAGGTCAGTAAATGTCACGAGCCCAGCTGCATCAGTAAATGCTTTCTCCACAAAGCCTTCTTCTGCCCCATTGTTTTTGCTATTCAAATAGGCGTTTACATCGTTGTACATACGCACCTGTGCTCCTTGTTGTGGAGTGCCTAGGTCGTTTCTTACCAAAATACTTAAATCTGTAGGATCGAAGATTACTTTTTTTGTCTGTTTACAGGCTACAAATGAAACGAATACAAATAGGCAGAACAGTACCGTTCTTCTTCTTGTATGTTGAAACCAATTTATTATAAACATGTTCCTACTTATTTTGAAACAACAAATACTCCTTGTGTTTGCTTTCCTTCACAAATCAATCGGACATGGTACAACCCGTTAGACAACGATTGAAGTGGTATCTTATACACAAATTCCTCTGCCGATTTGTCCTCTATTTCAGCGTGCACTAGTTGCCCTTGGGTGTTTATCAACTCTATACTTACCTCTCCTCTTTTAGGTGAAGACCATATCAAATTTGTTTGCACAGTCGCAGGTTGTGGAAAAATCTTCAATCCAGACCAATCTGAATATAACTGAATAGTACCGTCTGCTTGCAACCTGTCAGTGCGTAAGTTGGGTAAGTCTTCGTCATAAATAGTCAAATCGGGGGTAAAGCGTTCGCAACCATTCACATCAATCAGCTTCACTTTGTAGTTTCCGTTAAACAAAAGTGGCAATTCTCTAGTATTGCTAC
>DMUD01000074.1:4764-5245 GCA_003476475.1 Cytophagales bacterium
TATTGCTACCCGCCACTAAGTAATTGTCCACAAACCAGTAATAGCTTTGAGCCAAAGGGGCTTGCAGCCTGGTGGGATTTTTAAGCCTAGTAAGGAATGGAATAGAATCTGGATCTATATCGACATAAACAGGCGAAGAACTTATGCCACAACCTGCCGCATTAAACCCAGTGACCGAATACACCCCCGTCACGCTAGGCTTCCAAGTGGAATCGGCAGCACCCAACATGCGTTTGGCATTGAGATACCATTGATAACTATACAATGAATCACCCTTTGTGAACAATTGGTATTCTTTGGCACAGGTACTTTGTGTCTGGGTATATAACGTAATCTTCTCTGGGCTTTTAAAGACTTTTACTTGAATGAACGCCGACAACGTATCATTGGGAGCATGCACCACTAAGGAATATTTGCCAGAGTCAACCAAAGCTACATTGTACACACTCGGACTGTGGAGCGTGCTTGTAAAACCATTGGG
>DMUD01000279.1:0-4042 GCA_003476475.1 Cytophagales bacterium
TTACTTCTAACTTGTTTTACTAATAATTTAGCCATAATTTCCTTGAATTAACCTTTAAAATCTTTTTCTAAACAAACACCTCTTTGTTTTGCAACAGTAGCTGCACTTCTCATTTGCAATAAAGCATCAAAAGTAGCTTTAACAACATTGTGAGGGTTTGATGAACCTTTAGATTTAGCAAGTACATCTTTAATACCAGCACTTTCTAAAACAGCACGCATAGCACCACCAGCAATTACACCAGTACCAGGAGCAGCAGGCTTCAATAATACTAAACCACCACTAAATTTACCCATCATTGTGTGTGGTATCGTACCTTTCAAAACAGGAACTTTAATCAAATTCTTCTTTGCATCATCAATACCCTTTGATATAGCATCAGTAACTTCATTGGCTTTACCCAATCCATAACCCACTACACCATGGCCATCACCTACAACGACTATTGCTGAAAAACTAAAACGACGACCGCCCTTCACAACTTTGGCAACCCTATTGATAGCAACAACTTTGTCCTTAAGATCAACGTCGCCAGTTTTTAAATTTTTATTAACTGATTGAGACATACAATATAATTCTTAGAAGATTAAACCACCTTCTCTAGCCCCTTCAGCCAAAGATTTGACTCTACCATGATATAAATAACCGTTACGGTCAAAAACTACTTCCTTAACACCCTTTTCTAAAGCAATTTTGGCTATGTTAAGACCTACAAACCTAGATTGAATTAACTTTGTAGAACCTATTTCACTTACTTGCAATTTAGATGATGAACTAACCAAAGTAATACCCTTAGTATCATCTATCAACTGAGCATATATAGAAGTATTACTTCGAAAGACAGATAATCTAGGTCTATCTGAAGTACCTTTTACCTTTTTTCTGATTCTTCTCTTAATTCTTGTTCTACGATCTTCTCTACTGAATGCCATGATAAAACTATTTAGCTGATGTCTTACCTGCTTTTCTTCTTACTTGCTCGCCCACAAACCTTATACCCTTACCCTTGTAAGGTTCAACTTTTCTGAGAGAACGTATTTTAGCAGCAATATGACCAATAAGTTGTTTGTCGATACTTTCCAAAGTAACGGTAGGACTTTTACCCTTTTCAGTTAGAGTACTCACTGCTACTTCATTTGGAAGTACAAAAAATATACCATGAGAATAACCCAGTGCAAGTTCAAGAACATTACCGGTTGATGATGCTTTAAAACCAACACCCACCAATTCTAAGTTTATTTTATACCCTTGACTAACCCCTATGACCATATTATTAATAAGAGAACGATAAAGTCCATGCAAAGATCTATCAGTCTTATCTTCAGAGGGTCGTTCTAAAGTTACGTTCACACCATCTTCATTCAGTTTGAAACCAGGATGTAATTTCTGACTAAGTGAACCTTTAGGACCTTTTACAGTAATTACAGATTCCTTATCTAAAGAAATTGTAACATTAGTTGGAAGCTCAATTATTTTTTTGCCTATACGTGACATGACAATAAATTAATATACATAACATAAAACTTCACCACCAACATTCATTGTACGAGCTTCCTTGTCACTAACTACACCTTTCGATGTAGAAAGAATAGCTATACCTAATCCATTTAAAACTCTGGGCAATTCTACGTGATGAACATACTTTCTTAGACCTGGCTTACTAACTCTTTCCAAGTTTAAAATAGCTGGTAATTTCGTAATAGGATCATATTTAAGAGCAATTTTTATTACCCCCTGTATGGCATTATCTTCAAATTTATAACTAAAAATATAACCTTTATCGTACAAAACTTTAGTTATCTCCTTTTTAAGATTAGAAGCAGGTATTTCTACAACTCTATGTCGAGCTTTAGAAGCGTTTCTAATTCTAGTTAAATAATCTGCTATTGGATCTGTTAACATCTTGTAAATCTATGAAATTTTCAAAAGGGTTGCAAAGATAGTGAAATATGTTTGAAAAACAAGCACTACCAACTAGCTTTAGTTATCCCAGGTATTTTACCAGTAGATGCTAGTTCACGAAAAACATTTCGACATACTCCGAACTTTCTCATGTAACCTTTAGGTCTACCAGTAAGTTTACATCTATTGTGTAATCTGACAGGAGAAGCATTCTTAGGAAGCTTATCCAAGGCCAAATAATCACCCTTAGATTTCAATTCGGCTCTTTTCGTAGCATACTTTGCTACCATTTTTTGCCTTTTTAATTCCCTGACTTTAACCGATTCTTTAGCCATAAGTTATTTATTTTGATTGGCAAAGGGCATTCCAAATGATTTCAATAATTCTAAACTTTCCTCGTCTGAATTGGCAGTTGTCACTATGGTAATGTCCATTCCAGTAATTTTATTTACCTTGTCGATGCTAATTTCTGGAAAGATAATCTGTTCTTTAATACCTAAAGTATAGTTTCCCCTACCGTCAAATCCTTTATCACTTACACCTTTAAAGTCACGAACTCGAGGAAGTGCTACAGTCATTAGCCTGTCAAGAAATTCATACATTCTATCTCCACGTAATGTCACTTTAGCACCAATTGGCATATTCTCTCTCAACTTGAAATTTGAAACTGCCTTTTTTGATTTTGTTGCGACAGCTCTTTGACCTGATATAGTTGATAACTCTTCTACACCAACATCAACTAGTTTCTTATCGGTGACCGCTACACCAATTCCCTTGTTTATACAGACCTTTGTAATTTTAGGCACCTGCATGATAGATTTATAATTAAACCTTTCTTTCAAAGAAGGTAAAATCTCATTTAAGTATGTTTCTTTAAGCCTAGGAGATGCCATATTTAAGATATGAATAAGTTTGTCTTCTTAGAAAATCTTTGAAGTTTACCTTCATTGTTAAGCTTACGTCCAATTCTTGTAGGAATACCGTTAGATGGATCAATTAGCATCAAATTACTAATATGAATGGAAGATTCCTTTTTCTCAATGCTACCACTTGGATTCTGAGCAGTAGGTTTTAGGTGTTTTGTTATCATATTAACACCTTCAACAATAGCTCTCTGTTTATCTGGTATCATTGAAATAATCTTTCCTTCCTTTCCCTTGGAATTTCCAGATAAAACCTTTACTAAATCCCCTTTTTTTACGTGAAATTTCATCTATAATATTGTTATAAAACCTCTGGAGCTAACGAAACTATTTTCATGAACTGCTTCTCACGAAGTTCTCTGGCCACTGGACCGAAAATACGACTACCTCTAGGTTCATCATTATTATTCAATAGTACTGCTGCATTATCATCAAAACGAATGTAAGAACCATCAGGTCTTTTTATTTCCTTCTTAGTTCTAACAACTACCGCTTTTGAAACCGTACCTTTCTTAACGTTACCTGAACTGAGAGCTGATTTGATGGCTACAACGATTTTGTCACCGACAGAAGCATAACGCTTTCCTGTTCCACCTAGCACCCTAATGCAAAGAACTTCTTTAGCACCACTATTATCGGCAACTGATAGTCTTGATTCTTGTTGGATCATGGTTATTTAGCTTTTTCTATAATTTCAACCAATCTCCATCTTTTGTTTTTACTGAGTGGCCTGGTTTCACTTATCTTAACAATATCGCCAATGTTACATTCGTTCTTATCGTCATGTGCCATAAGCTTGGTAGTTTTCTTCATGAATTTTCCGTACATAGAATCCATGACCTTTCTCTCGATAGTAACTGTGATAGATTTCTCCATCTTGTTACTGACAACTTTACCAATTCTTTCTTTTCTTGCGTTCCTTTCCATTTTTAAATAGAATGATTATTGTCTAGTATTGAGTTCAGTAAGCAATCTTGCAATGTCTTTTCTCAAAAACTTCATTCTCATAGGATTTTCTAAAGGAGATATTGCATGAGCAAATTTTAATTTAGCCAATATCTCTTTGTCAACCTTAACCTTAGCTAAAATTTGATCAGAGCTAAGAGATCTTATATCTTTATTCACAGATTTCATACACCTTGCAATTCTCTTTTTACTACAAATTTAGTCTTAAGAGGAAGCTTCATCGCAGCCAAACGTAAAGATTCCTGAGCAAC
>DMUD01000279.1:4410-9531 GCA_003476475.1 Cytophagales bacterium
GGAGCACCTTTACCTTTTCCCATACGAACTTCAGCTGGCTTCTTGGTAATTGGCTTATCCGGGAATATACGTATCCACATTTGACCTTCTCTTTTCATAGCTCTAGATATTGCAATACGAGCAGCTTCAATTTGACGGCTTGTTATCCAACCTGGTTCCAAAGCTTTAATTGCATAACTTCCAAAAGAAATTTCGAAACCTCTAGTAGCATTTCCACGGTTTCTGCCTTTCTGCGCTTTTCTATATAATGTCCTTTTGGGCTGTAACATGACCTAAAATCTAATTATTTCTTGGTTCTTTTTTTAAGTGCACCATCAGGTCTTTTCTTGCCTGTTTGTTGATTGTTTGAAGACTGCTGACCTGAAGCGCTTATTACTCCTACATTTGGAGATAAATCACGTTTTCCATACACTTCTCCTTTGAATATCCAAACCTTTATACCAATCTTGCCATACACAGTCTGTGCTTCAGATATCGCGTAATCTATATCAGCTCTGAGTGTATGAAGAGGAATACGACCTTCTTTATATTGTTCAGTACGAGCCATTTCAGCACCAGCCAAACGACCAGATAATTTAACTTTTATACCCAATGCACCAACTCTAATAGTGCTAGCAATGGATTGTTTCATCGCTCTCCGATAAGAAATCCTCCCTTCAAGTTGTTGAGCTATAGATTCACCAACAAGTTTTGCATCAAGTTCAGGTCTTTTTATTTCAAATATATTTATCTGAACCTCCTTGTTAGTAAGTTTCTTCAACTCTTCCTTAATCTTATCAACCTCACCGCCGCCTTTTCCAATCACTACACCAGGACGTGCAGTATTAATGGTAAGAATAACTCTTTTCAAGGTTCTTTCAATCACAATTTTTGAAATACCACCTTTAGGAATTCTAGCATATATATACTTACGAATTTTTTCATCCTCGATAAGCTTAGCATCAAAAGTTTTACCTCCGTACCAATTCGATTCCCATCCACGAATAATACCTAAACGAAAACTTACAGGATTGATTTTTTGTCCCATCCTAATTAATTTATAGAAGTTTTTACTGTATCTACAACAACCGTTACGTGATTTGAACGCTTTCTAATTCTGTAAGCCCTACCTTGAGGTGCTGGTCTGAATCTCTTCAAAATTCGACCACCATCAACAAAGATAGTTTTAACATATAAATTGGACTCATCAATACGCTCACCGCTATTTTTCTGCTGCCAATTGGAAATAGCTGAAATTAAAAGTTTTTCTACTTTATCAGCTCCTACTTTAGCTTCATATTTCAAAAGTCCAAGGGCTACATCAACTTTTTTACCCCTTATCATATCAGCTACCAACCTCATTTTACGAGGTGATGTAGGTACATTTTTTAGTATTGCTTTGGCTTCCATGTATATTATCTTTTGCCAGACTTATCCTTCTTGGCAGCATGCCCCCTAAAATTTCTCGTTGGAGAAAACTCACCCAATTTATGACCAACCATATTATCTGTTACAAATACAGGAATAAACTTGTTACCGTTGTGAACAGCAAAAGTGTGTCCTATAAAATCAGGTGAGATGGTTGATCTACGAGACCAAGTTTTAATTACTGATTTCTTACCTGAATCATTCAGTGCAAAAATCTTATTTTCTAGCCTAAAATCAATATAAGGCCCTTTTTTAATCGAACGTCCCATTACTTCTTCTTAGAAATAATTAATGAATCTGAATACTTATTAGGTTTTCTAGTTTTAAGACCTTTGGTATATAAACCCTTTCTAGATCTAGGATGACCACCGGATGCTCTTCCTTCACCACCACCCATAGGATGATCTACAGGATTCATCACGACAGCTCTAACTCTAGGATTACGTCCCAACCATCTACTTCTGCCTGCTTTACCAAGAGTAACATTGATATGATCAGGGTTAGAAACAGTACCGACTGTGGCACGACATGTTGTTAGTACTAATCGAATTTCGCCAGAAGGTAATTTAATGCTAGCGTACTTCTCATCGCGTCCAACTAATTGAGCATAACCACCAGCACTACGAGCTAATGCACCACCTTTACCAGGTTTCAATTCAACATTATGAATGAAAGTACCTAAAGGAATTTCACCTAGGAAAAGAGCATTCCCTAAATCTGGGGAAATACCCTTGCCCGACAATACTTTCTGACCTACTTTCAAACCAGAAGGACATATGATATACCTTTTCTCACCATCTAAATAATGAAGTAAAGCAATACGAGCAGAACGATTTGGATCGTACTCAACAGTAGCTACTTTAGCAGGAACACCATCCTTATCTCTTTTGAAATCGATTAGACGATACATTTTTTTGTGACCACCACCAATGTATCGCATGGATCTTTTACCTGTATTGTCTCTTCCACCAGACTTACCTACAAAAGTAAGAAGCGATTTCTCAGGAGTAGATGTAGTAATATCACCGAAAGTAGGAGCTATCCTATGTCTTTGTCCGGGAGTGGTAGGTTTCAGTTTTTTAATAGCAGCCATTATTTTGCTGATTAAATATTGGAATAAATATCTATAACTTCCCCTTTTACTAAAGTAACAATTGCCCTTTTAACAGGAGATACTCTGCCAGTTAGAGCCCTAGTTTTTGTCATTTTAGTTTTGGACTTACCCGCAGTAATGTAAGTATTAACACTTTCGATATTCACACCATACTGCTTCTCAATCGCATTGCGTATTTGAATTTTATTTGCAGATTTATCAACAATAAAAGTATATCTACTATTCTCATTGAATTTAGCAAACTTTTCAGTAATAACAGGCTTTATAATAACAGACATATTATTAGCTAATTAAGTTAATAAGTGTATCAAGAGCACTAGCTTGAACAACAAGCGTTTGCGCATTCATAATTTCATAAGTATTAGCCTCTGTAACAGGGACAACTTTTGCATTAGGAATATTTCTTGACGATAATTGAATGTTATGAAAACTCTCGTTTTCTGATATCAAGAAAAGAGTCTTATTGTCTAGAATCTTAAGATTCTCCAAAACCTTGACAAAATCCTTTGTTTTAGCTTTGTTTAAAGAGAAATCATCCAAAAACAAAAGAGAATTATCTTTCAACTTATGTACAAATGCGGACTTTCTAGCAAGTTGTTTAACCTTCTTGTTTAATTTAAAATCATAACTACGAGGACGAGGTCCAAAGATTCGACCACCACCAACGAATACACCTGATTTAATACTACCAGCACGAGCACCACCGGTTCCCTTCTGCTTCTTAATTTTTTTGGTAGAATAACTTACCTCAAACTTCTCTTTAGACTTATGAGTGCCTTGTCTTTGAGCAGCTAAATAATGTTTTACATCTAACCAAATCGTATGATTATTTGGTTGAAAATCTGTAAGACCATCAGGAATAGAAATAAACTTTCCTGTTTCGTCTCCTTTTATATTTACTATAGCAAAATCCATCTTACTTCTCGAGTATTACGTAACTATTAATAGCACCTGGTACAGAACCACTCACCAAAACTAAATTTTGTTGTGCCATTATTTTAAGTACTTTTAAATTTTGGACTGTAACTCTATTTCCACCCATTCTTCCAGCCATTCTAACACCTTTAAAAACACGGGATGGATATGAACATTGTCCAATAGACCCAGGATGACGACCCCTGTTGTGTTGACCATGGGTTTGACCACCTACGCCACCAAAACCATGTCTTTTTACAACACCTTGAAAACCTTTACCTTTTGAGGTTCCAATAGCATCGACAAAATCACCTTCTTCAAAAATTTGATCAACAGTAATACTATCACCTAGACCTACCTCCTTATCAAAACTTTTAAATTCAACCAATTTTCGTTTAGGATTAGAATTAGCTTTTTTGAAATGTCCTAGCATAGCTGAAGTAACATTCTTTTCCTTAACTGAATCAAATCCCAGTTGAATAGCATTGTATCCATCAATATCATCACTCTTGATTTGAGATACAACACAAGGTCCAAGCTCTAAAAGTGTGCAAGGTAAAACCTTGCCTTCTTCTATGAAGACTCTTGTCATCCCAATTTTTTTCCCAATAAGACCTAACATGATCGTTTAAATATAAGGAGCTTAGTTATTAATTGACCCTTTTTAAAAAGGGAGTGCAAAGGTAGCAAAAGATTTGTAAAAGTCAATAAATGGCGTAAATAAAAGTTAAAACTTAGCCAAAGTACAAATTACACTTTGATTTCAACATCGACACCACTAGGAAGCTCCAATTTCATTAATGCATCAACAGTTTTAGAACTGGTAGAATAAATATCTACCAACCTTTTGTAAGTGCATAGTTGAAATTGTTCTCTTGCCTTTTTATTTACGTGAGGAGAACGAAGCACAGTAAATTTCTCTTTCTCAGTCGGTAATGGAATTGGTCCACTCACAATGGCACCTGTTGCTTTAACAGCTCTTACAATCTTCTCTGAAGACTTGTCGACCAAGTTATGATCGAATGATCTTAGTTTAATTCTAATCTTTTGGCTCATAATAATTATGCTTTAACTGCACCCTTTGCTTTAGATATTATACCTTCAGCCAAGTTGGTTGGAACGGGTTCGTAATGAGAAAAAGTCAAAGAAGCGGTAGCACGACCAGATGTTAATGTACGCAAGTCAGTTATGTAACCAAATAGTTCTGACAAAGGAACATTTGCTTTCACAACAGTTGCATTACCTTTCGAATCCATACCTTTCATTAAACCTCTTCTACGATTCAAATCTCCAGTAACAGATCCAGTATAATCATCTGGAGTAACCACATCAACGCTCATAATTGGTTCCAAAAGCTGAGGACCACATTGTTTTGCTGATTCCCTGAAACCTGTACGTGCAGCTAATTCAAATGATAAGGAATCAGAATCTACATCGTGAAAGGAACCATGGAACAATCGTACTCTGTATGAATCCATTGGAAAACTAGCCAATGGACCATTTTTCAAACACTCTTCAAAACCTTTTTGTATGGCAGGAATGAATTCGCGTGGTATAACACCACCAACAATCTCGTTAACAAACTCTAATCCTTCTTTACCGTCGGAGCGAGGCCCAATTTCAAACACGATATCGGCAAATTTACCACGACCACCAGTTTGTTTTTTATATACCTCTCTATGTTC
>DMUD01000279.1:9929-10558 GCA_003476475.1 Cytophagales bacterium
TGAAACTCACGTTTTAAACGATCTATAATAATTTCAAGGTGAAGCTCGCCCATTCCTCTCAAGATAGTTTGGCCTGTTTCTTGGTCAGTATGAACACGGAGTGTCGGATCTTCTTCTACCAATTTGGAAATAGCCAAACCTAACTTATCAACATCTGCTTGCTTTTTGGGTTCAATAGCATACCCGATAACAGGGTCTGGAAACTCCATAGACTCAAGCACAATTTTTGCTTTTTCGTCGCAAAGAGTATCACCAGTTTTGATATCTTTAAAACCAACAACAGCTCCAATGTCACCAGCAGCCAATCTTTCAATCTGATTCTGCTTGTTAGCATGCATTTGGAAGATGCGAGATATTCGTTCTTTATTTCCCGAACGAGAGTTAAAAACATAAGAACCGGATTCAAGCACACCAGAATAAGCTCTAACAAAACACAAACGGCCAACAAATGGGTCAGTTGCAATTTTGAAGGCTAAACCAGCAAAAGGTTCTTTGTCACTAGCTTTGCGCACTACTTCTTTATCTGTATCAGGGTCAGTGCCTACAATGTCTTTTTTGTCCAACGGAGAAGGAAGCAATGCCATCACATAATCAAGCATTGTTTGCACCCCTTTGTTTTTGAAAGAAGA